>CAMDPK010000004.1 GCA_945904015.1 Candidatus Kuenenia stuttgartensis
CACCAAGAGATCGAGGACGAGGAATTCGATCCTCAGGATCTGCTGCTGGCGGAGATCGACGATCAACTGGTCGGAGTCCAACTGACGATTCTCCGCGACGACGATGTTGGCATGGTTTGGCCGCCGGTTGTGGATCGTCCGCTGCTCAAACGGATGAGCGGTCCCGTTGGCGAAGTCATCGAGGATGAATTGCTCGCAGAGGCGGCCCGACAACTGGATGCCGAGGATGCCTGGATTGGGCAAGCGTTGTTGGAGCCGAATCAATCGCGCGAGCACGCGGCGATGCAACGCAACGGCTTCTTGCGGATGACGGAACTGCGGTTCTTCGAGCGGTCGTTGACCAGAAGTTCGTCGTTGGCGAAACGAGCGAAGGCGTCGCCGTTGAGTTACGAGACGTTTCACCGAACGAAGAATCGACTTGCGTTCGTCAATGTTTTGGAGGCGACATTTCGCGGGTCGCTCGACTGTCCGGAGCTGAACGGCGTACGCGACGGCCAGCAGTCGTTGAAGAATCACGAAGCGGCCGGCTCGTTTCAACCGGACATGTGGCGGATGTATCGCCGCGCGGGAGCCGACGTCGGAATCCTGCTGATGACGGAGCGTCCCGATCAACAGGCATGGGAGGTGCTGTATCTGGGAGTGGTGGAACCGGCTCGCGGCTGCGGCTGCGGACGAGCGATGTTGCTCGACGCGCTGGACGCCGCTCGTGACGCGAACGTCGAACGCTTGCTGATCGTCGCGGACACTCGAAACATTCCGGCGGTGTCGCTGTACGAGTCTCTCGATTTTCAGCCGGTGGCGACACGAGTCGCCTTTGTGCGTCTGGCCGATCGGCTACCACGCGATCGGCCGCACGACGCCGCTCGCCAGTAACGAACCGAAGGCCGTGCCCAGCAGGCAGAGCAACCAGATCACGTTTCGCGCGGTTGTCTCACCGAAACGATTGACCAGAGCCTGGCCCTTGTCCGTTTTGGTCAGTAGCCAACGGTATCTCGCCAAGCCGGTCAGGCAAATCGAGGCGATGCCGACGCCCATCATGATTTGGTGTTGCGGAATTGGCATGGGTCATGACGCGGTGACAAGGTGACGGTTCGCCGAACGAGTCACCCTGTCAGGCTTTGGTGATCTCTGCGGCGGGCAGCACGCGCGTACCGACGCGCTCGCCAGCGGCGGCGCGTTCGATGTTGCCCAGTTTCTTGTAGTTGAACACGACGATCGGAATGTTGTGCTCCATGCAGTGGTGGATCGCTTGTGCGTCCATCACTTTCAAATTCTGCCGTAGGAAGTCCTGATAGGAAATCTCCGAATAGCGGACGGCATGTGGGTTCTTTTCCGGGTCTTCGGAATAGATGCCGTCCACTTTCGTCGCCTTCAACAACACATCGGCTTCGATCTCGCGAGCACGCAGCGCGGCGGCGGTGTCGGTCGTCACGAAGGGGCTGCCGGTCCCGGCGGCCAGGATGACGACTCGGCCCTTTTCGAGATGCCGGATACAGCGGCGGCGAATGAACGGCTCGGCGACCTTTTCCATCTGAATCGCCGTTTGCAGACGCGTCTGGACGCCGGCGTTTTCAAGCGCGTCTTGCAGGGCGAGTCCGTTGATGACAGTGGCCAGCATGCCCATGTAGTGCGCGGTCGGCGTTTTGATCGAGGCGCTCACGGCAGCGAACTCTTTGCCTCGGAGGATGTTCCCGCCACCGCAGACAATCGCAAGCTGCACGCCGCCTTGATCGACGACGCGCTTGATCTGGTCACAGATGCTCGTGATTTCTTCCATGTGAATGCCGGTTTCGCCCGGGCGGCAGAAACTCTGGCCGCTGATCTTCAGCAGGATACGCTTGGGACGATCGGACATGGGGCACCTCTGAGAATGCAAATTGCAGTGCGATGGAAAATTGCAAATTGCAATCCCCGTCCAAAACGAACTGAGGGGCGGTGTCGCCCCTCGTTCAATCATTTTCAAGTCAGAACGACGAACACCTAGCGGCCCAGCACCCAGCGGGTGAAGTTGACGGCTTTCAGGCCGGCTTCGGCGAGGGCTTGGCTGACCCGCTTGGAGTCGTCCTTGGCGAAGGGCTGACAGACCAGTACGCCTTGCTCGTTGTAGAACGTGTTCAACTGGCCTTCGACCATTTTCTCGATGATGCTGTCCGGCTTGCCGGTTTTCTTGGCTTCGCCGCGCAGTCGGTCACGCTCGGCATTGACCAAGTCCACGGGCAGTTGTTCTGGCAACGTGCAGATCGGCTTGAGCGCGGTGATGTGCATGGCGACATCGCGCAGCACCGGAGCGGTCAGGTTCGCACCTTCGGCTTGGAACAGCACGCCCTGCTTGCCGTCGTGGTGAACGTAGCCGCCGACGGGGCCTTTCACGCGAGCGATTCGCGACAGCACGATCTTCTCGCGAATCGAGTTGACCACGTCTTCGTACAACTGATTCAACGTCTTGCCCGGAGCCTCCGGAGCGGGCTGCGCCAGCAGAGCTTCCGGCGAGTCAGCACCGGGTCCGTTGAGCAACTGCTCGGCACACTGCCGAGCCAGTGCGAGGAACGACTCCGCGCCGGCCACCGGGGCCGATTCGCATTGCAGTTCGATCATCGCGGCTTCCGAGCCATCCGGCTTGGACAAGATGAAAATTTTGCCTTCCGAAGTTGCGTTGTCGGCGCGCTTGAGCATCACCTTCTTGAACTTGGTCTTCAAAACCTCAACGGCCTTGGTTTGATCGCCGTCGGCTTCGGTGAGCGCCTGCTTGCAGTCCATCAGCGGCAGATTGGTCAGTTCGCGCAGCGCCTTGACGGCGGCAGCAGTAATTTCGGCCATGTGTCATCTCCAAATCCAAAATGAAATTGAGCGGACGAACGCGATCGTCCGGGGGCTGACGCCCTCCGGCTCGCCTGCGAGTTTTTTCAAATCGACCGGAACGAGCCAACTCAGGCCAACGACGGAACGGCCTTGTGCTCATCCGTCACGACGGCGTCCTTGTCCTGGATGGCCGCCGGACCCTTGCCGGCCAGCACGGCTTCGGCGAGATGCGTGAGCATCAAGCGGATCGAGCGGATGCTGTCGTCGTTGCCGGGGATCGGCAGATCGACTTTGTCCGGGTTGCTGTCGGTGTCGATCAGCGCCACGACTTTGATCCCCATGATCCGACATTCGTCGACGCAATTGTGCTCCTTCGTCGGGTCGATGACGATGACCGCTTCAGGCATGCGGTTGAGCGTGCGGATGCCGTTCAGATTTCGGAAGATCTTCTCGCGCTCACGACCGAGCGTGGATTGCATCTTCTTCGAGTAGGTGTTGATCTCGCCGCTTGCGACGAGTCCTTCCAGTTCCTCCAGCCGCTTGAGCCGACTGCGAATCGTGCGGAAGTTCGTGAACGTGCCGCCCAGCCAACGCTCGGAGACGAACGGCATGCCGCAGGCATTCGCCGCTTCGATGATCGGGTTTTGAGCCTGCCGCTTGGTCCCGACGAACAGAATCAAGCTGCCTTGCGAGGAAACCTTTTCCAGGTACTTCTTGGCTCGCAGGAGACCGCGGACGGTCTCCTTGATGTCGATGATGTGAATCTGATTTCGCTTGCCGTAAATGTACGGCCGCATTTTTGGGTTCCACTTGCTGGTCTTGTGACCGAAGTGGACGCCGGCTTCCAAAATGTCTTTGACAACAATGTTCGACACGCTGAGTCGCTCCTTTCCACCTCTCGCGGCGAGGTCTTCGGCAGTCGATTCGTGCCGAAGTTCGCAGTTGCGTGAGGCACACCTTCGCGAGGAAGGCGTTCGAAAGCTTGAGAAAAATGGTTAATCCTCCGCACCTGACTCACCTTGAGCCGAGCGGAAGGGGCGAGAGGATAGTGGTGGCCTGTGAGACCGTCAAACGGTCCTCTGTCATTGTCGGTGCGGCAGCGCCACGTCTATCTTGCCAGGCGTTGGGCCAATGTTCGCTGGCGAGATCATTCATGCCGGTTATTTTTGAATTGCGTCATACCGTTCAGCCACACGAGATCGACGATCAAGGGCACGTCAGCAACATCGAGTATTTGCGGTGGCTGCAAGACGCGGCGGTCGAGCACTCGGCGGCGCAAGGTTGGCCGAAGGAGCGTTATCTCGCCACTGGAGCGGTCTTTGTCGTGCGGTCTCATCAGATTGAATACCTGCAACCCGCGTTTGTTGGCGAAGAAGTCAAAGTCGTGACATGGGTCAGCAGTTTTGGCAAATTCACCACCGTGCGGAAGTACCAAGTCGTTCGGATGCGAGACAACTTCGTGCTCGCCAAGGCGGCGACAACGTGGGCTTTCATCAGTTGGCCGAAACGGCTTCCCAAACGATGTCCGCCAGAATTGGTTGAGGCGTTCGTCACCGTCCCCGACGACCAAGAGCCGGTCCTGTCACCAATCCGGTCCCAAGTTTGAGCAATTCCCGGTCTGTGGTCTCCATTCTCGGCGATCCCGTCAGGCCGGATAGAATCGGCTGGAATTCCCCACGCCAGACAGTATTCTGACAACCTCTCGTCGGCGGGATTCTCACCCGAACACTGTTCTGGAGTAGGTACTATGCCTCTCGCAACTCCACATTTCCCCAATGCGTCTCCGGAACCGGTTCCTCAGAGTGGACCGCACAGCGCGTCTGACAGCGACATCTTCTCCCTCGATCCAACGATTCGATCGCGGCGCGTGACTCCTCGTAAGTTCAGCCATTACGAATTGCTAGAGCCCATTGGCGAAGGGCAATTCGGCACGGTGTGGCGAGCCAAGGACCAACGGTTAAATCGCATTGTCGCCTTGAAGTTGCCACATCTTGCTGACTTCGATGAACGTCGCCGAACGTTGTTCCTGCGGGAAGCTCGCGCCGCCGCCGGTCTAGAACATCCCAACATCGTTCAAGTACATGGCGTGGATCAAGATGGCGACCAGCCGGCCATCATCAGTCAGTTCATTGAGGGACAGACGCTGTTTCAGTTGCTGCAAGACGATCGTCCATCGTTTAAGGAATCGGCACGTATTCTGAGCACAGTCGCCGCCGCCGTGCATCATGCGCACGAAGCGGGAGTCATTCATCGCGATCTCAAGCCCAGCAACATCTTGATGGACTCCGAGGGCCAACCGCATGTGTCCGACTTCGGTCTGGCGAAGTGGAGCGGCGACCAAGCCATGCTGACCAATCCGGGCATCGTGCTGGGAACTCCAGCGTACATGTCCCCAGAGCAGGCTCGTGGCGACAGCCACCTGGTCGATCGTCGTAGCGATGTTTACTCGCTGGGAGTCCTCTTGTACGAGTTGCTGACCGGCAAGCCGCCGTTTGAAGGCAACTCCACGCTGCTTTTGCACCAAATTCAAAGTCAAGATCCGCGCGCTCCACGGTCGCACGACAAAACGATTCCGTTGGATCTGGAAACGATCTGTCTGAAATGCCTCGCGAAGTCCCCCGCCGAACGCTACGCCACCGCGCAGGAATTGGCAGAAGACTTGCGACGATTCCTGGCCAACGAACCGATTAGCGCGCGGCCGATCAGCTTCGTGGAACGATACGCTCGCTGGACGCGACGCAATCCCGCCGTGGCAGCCTTGGTGGCGGTCTCGATTCTGAGTTCCATCACTGCCATTGGATTGGGAGCTTCATTATTCGGAGCCGCAGATCCGAATCCCCAGGTCGTCGCAGCGTTGGCCGTGCCGAAACCCGTGCAGCCCGTCATTGTGTCGCTCAATACTGAGCCCGAAGGTGCAACCGTCGTCTTCTATCCGCTCGATGATTCAACCGGTGAACCGCTAATCTCGCAGGCCATCCGTCCGACCGAAAAAAGCCCGGTCAAATTGCCATTGATTCCGGGCGACTATCTCGTCGTCACTGCCTTGCCCGATGGACGCTTTCACGAGGTCTATCGTCATGTGCCTCGCGATATCTTCGCAATGTCGATGTACTATCCGCATCGATATTGGGAAGTCGCTGGCAACTCGGTTTCTTTATTCCCAGTTACGATACCGCCGCGAGATCCGGAACCAAACATGTCGTTGCTGGCTGACCGGCGTTCGGCCAAAGACACGTTGAAGCCGCCTGCCGTCAGTGCGTTCTTGATGGACCGACAAGAAGTGACCATCGGTAAATTCATTCCAAAGTTCAACAACGCATTACCGCCTTCGTTACGCCACCGTCCAGAACTTTTGCAGTCTCCAGACCTTCCCATCACGGGACTCTTTTTAGACGAAGCCATGACTTTTGCAGAAGGGTCTGGAAAACGCTTGCCGACAGCGATGGAATATGAGTTCGCAGCAACGAACGGCTGGACGACACGATTTCCTTGGGGAGATTCTGAACCTCCGGCAGAGGCATGGCAGCTCACCGCAAATTACAAACTCTTCGACAAAACACCGACGGAGTCGCCAGTCTTTGGACTTTTCTCAAACGCCTCAGAATTTGTTTTCTTTAGTGGACGACATCCCCCTCACGAATCTGTGTCAGACTTTCTGACTCTAGACCGAGAAGTCTTGATCCCAATTGTTCGAGGTGGGCCAGCCTCACCCACAACCGACACCGCCGAACTGAAACAACAAGGGGCTCGATGGCAATTGAACTCTCCAAGAACTTTTCTCAGTGAGCAGGTCGGGTTTCGTTGTGTCAAAAGCAAAAGTCCCCGACTGTGAGCCAGGGACTTTCGCGATCCTCGATTGCCAGACACGGTCAACGTGATTTCGCGAGCTTCGTCGCGGTCACGATATCGTAAATCACACCGCTGATTTTGAGCTGTGCGACGTTGTCGGAGACAACGTGAACTTGCTGCTGATCAATCTCTTTCACTTTTGCCCCTGCGGGGGCGACGTCAATCTCCGTCCCCATGGCAAACGTACCAGAAAGTTCTTGTCCCGATTTGTCAGTCCCTTTGACAGAGAATCTCCGCAGTTCAACGACCACGCGATCCGAGGCCCCAGACGCTCCCGCGAAGCTCACATAAATGGGCTGGCCGACCCGTTTTTGCTCCTTCAGTTGGTGTGGTTCCGTCGCAAGTGGATTCGCTTTGTTGTTCGGCTCTGCTCCCGCCGTCAATTTCTGTTTGAGACGGATCGCCGTCTGAAAAACACTACCTTGGATTGACGAAGAACCGCTCTCGAAGGCGGTGGGAACGACGCCCGAGCCGATCGTCACACAGGCTCCGTTGGGATTCGCGCAATCACCAGGCAATGGGGCGAGGTTATTGCCAAACATTAGAGTTGGTGTATTATCCGAACACCTCTTTGCGTAGTAAATATCATAGGTCGGATATTGATAGACTATGAATTGAGCGCAGGTCGTTTGGGCGACTGTTGGGTTGATCTCCAGAGCGTCGGGTTGTGGGGTCAGACGTCGCGGTGAAGATGGCCGCGTGTAGGCGACTAGTTCGATTTTCGGTTGAACCGACGCAGCAGCGGGTTGGCAACAGGTTTGAGTTGGCGCTCCGGGTTGACTGGTCGTTGTCGCGCCGATGACCGGGGCCGGCTGGCTACAGGTTGAAATGGCCTGACAGCGTTTCTCGCCGGATTTTGCAGAGACCGAGGTCGCTAAGACCACCGCCGACATCAGAGCTGCAGTTGTAAAGATCGTTCGCAAAGATCGCATAGAGTCCTCCATGACTTTGTGGTTGTCCGCCGCTTGCTCAGAGAGTGCCTGGCGGGGTGTCGTCCATGACACCAAGGGGGCGGATGTTCCTAAATGCGGTAAAGTAGCTCAACCCCATTTCCACATCTGGACCCAATGTCAGTATCCTGAACAACTCTGACAAATCTGTCTTCGTGGCAAGTCAGACAAACTCACAAAGCGAAGTCGATCCAAGGGGATTACCTGAATGCTCGTCACGACCGCTTCGGCCGTCGCGATTGCTGGCACTGATGCGTCTTGTCTGTCTGGCCGAGTTCCGCGCCGTTCGTCAATTGGTTGGCTGAACAGGCAATTTCTGCGGGGGCCGGTGGGCGATATTGGAGAACAGATCCGCTTGGCAGCGATTGCGAAGACTGCCATCGACTCGTCCGCTTCTTTCGGCCCTCCGGTCTGCACAGGACCGGCTTTCAGGAGGACAAGCCTTGTCTCACAACGCCCACACCGACTCGTCCGTAGAAAAAGATCTGATGAACATCCCCGTTGTCCGCTGGGGGTTGGCGCTGATTGGAATCGCAATCGCGTTCCTGGCGATGGATATTCTGCTGCGTCGTCCGTTGATGAATGAGTTGGCTTCAGTCAAACGGGATCTCGCTAACGTCGAGAGAAGTTTGCATGACCTTGTGGGGGTGAAGGACGTCGCCTGGGAAACCAACCACCTGCTATCCGCCTTGCAGGCTCAAAAACGCCAATTGGAACCAGCCCGTGCGGCACTGGGAGACGTTCGCGAGTTCCGCATGAGCGTCGAGAATGAAGCACAACAGACCGGAGATGCGGTTGCCGCATTGGATCGAATCGCCGAACTGCAAAAGCGAGTTGTCAGCCAGCGCGAACAGTCCGCAGACGTCGAACAAGTTCTCGCCGGCATCGTCAAATTGCACGAAAGCCTGATCTCCCAAAAGCCGGTGCAGCAAGAGGCGGTGACTAGCGTGAATCGCATGGTCGAACTGCATCTGCAAGTGCGTGACGCCGCGAAGGAATCTGAAGTCGCCGCCGTCGAAGTCCAGAAGCTCGGCGATCTGCGCACGAAAGTGTTGGAGAGCGCTGCCGGAGTTGAAGCAGCACAACGCGGCGCGGCCGAGTTGATCGCTCTCAAAGATTCGGTCCTCAAGGCGGACGACGTGGCCGCCGTGCAAGAGAACGCGAATCAGTTGCTGGCTCTGCGCGACTCGTTGCGGTTGAGTGACGACAGCACCGAGCAATCGCAAGCTCATGCGAAAGAGTTGCTCACGTTGCGAGATGATTTAGCCGCGAACGTCGAAGATACGCAGATCGCGCACCGACATTGGGCCTCGGTCCGCAAACTCGAAGCGGACATGAAGATGGCGGGGGGCGATATCGCCAACGCCATCGAGACTCTGGAATTGCTGACCGATCTGGGAGCCGAACTTCGTGGGCAAACGCAATTGCTGGCGGGAATGCGGCAGATGCTGACAGAATTCGCGATGCTCGAAACCACGATCGGCCGAGCGATGCGAGTTCTCGAACCATTGGCTCAATTGAAGAATCTCACTCGCTTGAACGAAGCCGAAGTTCGCGCCGCAGCACGAGCGATTCTCGAACAACGCAACTCGAAGCTCTCTCGCCACGACGAACTGCAACCCGCGCCGCCAGCCGCCAAGCTGCCTCTCGAAGACAGCTTGTTTTCGGACGAGCCTCCGCCCGTCATCGGCAACCGTTTGGTTCCGATGCCGCGTGACCTCGGCGAGAAGAACGAGCCTGCTCCGCCAGTCCGTACTGGCGCGATCGAATAACTGGCTCCGAAATCACCCAGCTCGCACTGACGGCATTCCGGCCGTCTCCTTCCCCGCCTCGGACGTGAAGCAGGTCACGTCCGGGGCGGTTTTGTTTCTCGCAGATTCAATCAGCAGAATGTCCGCTCGAAGTGTGGTGTCATTCCGAGTCGTCTGTTTCCGCCAGCGACAGAGTTGGCAAATTCGATCCTCCGTCCAGCGAGTCACCAACTGGAGCCAACATACGGCCGTGTCCGTTGGGCCAATTGGGGAACAACCGCTTCGGCAACCAGTTCGCCTTGTGAGCGCTGATGAGGAACCCGATCAGCATCGCCGCGATACTCCACGACAGCCCGGTCATCGCCGCACGACCGATGAGCGAAACGGCTCCACGAAAGCCCAGCATCATCAACCCGTAACCCAACACAGCCGTCGTTCCGGTCGAGGCATACAAGTACCACTTACTGTGACAGGACATCGCGCACGCAAAACAGATCGCTGTCACTCCCGCGACGTAGAACAGTTTCCACGCGATCGGCACAGCTTCGGCCAAATGGCCAGTCATCATGAGCAATGAGGTGAGCGGTAACCAAACGGCTCCGATCAATCGCAACAGCGTCGAGAACTTGTCTCGGAAGGTCAGGCCCAGCGCCACACAACTTGCCAGCAGCAAGTGATAACAGGTCATCATGCGGAATCCGGCCAGCGGAGTCAGAGGCAACACCAACCACGTCGCGTAAATCAGAATCGCTGCCGCTCCACTGCTGCCGACCGAAGATTTTCGGCGAGCCGCAGTGATCGCCAACAATGTCCCCGCCACAAACAGTGGTGCTGGTTGCGCGGCGTGGATCGCCCGCAGGCTGAGCGTGTCTGCTCCGATAAACGTCAGCAGAACGATCATCGAGACGCAGCCCAGACTTGCGCCATCAACCTTTCGAAAGATGCCCCAGCCGAAAAACGACAGTAACAACAGCACTGTCCACCACAACGGCGCGCCAATCGTCGCCAGCACTCGCTGGGTCAGGAATGATTCGAAGGCCGGACCGCCGTTCCAAGACAGCGCAAGCAACAACAAACCCGGCGAGAACAGCAGCACCCTGCGAGCCAAAACTCGATTGCCGGCCGAGAGGAATCCCTCGAACAGCAACACCAGAAGTGACAATCCAAAGGGCACTAGAAAGTACGGACCCCAAATCGTGTCGAAGACGATTCCGGAATGAGTTTCGATGTTGCTCCAGATTGGCCCGGTCTGACCGAACGTCATGGCCAACGCGAATGACCGAATGGCAACAGCCACCGCAATGACTCCAAACGCCGCCCACGGAAACAAGGGCCAAGGCCAAGGCGTTCCATTGTTGGCAACTCCCTTCGCCCCCCGTTTCACCGCCGGCAACAGTGTGAGATTCAGAATCGCTGCCAACTGCGGAAAGAAAAACACACTCCAATTCATCAGGCGAGTCGGAAGAGGATTCAGTTCTGGCGAGCACCACCACGGCATTGCGAAGAACAACGCCAGATACAAGACGAACGGCACTGCGTACCGCCAGCCGATACGGATTCGCAATCCCCAGAACACTCCAGCCGAGACGGCGACCGCGAACAAGAAGCCGCAGACAAGCAACGCGATCCCTTGCCCCGGCGATGTCGCCTTCACGAAGAGATCATCCGCACTGATCGACACCGCCAAGAACAGCAACAGCAGCAACAACAGAATCGACCGAGCGTCGTCCCAGACTCGGCCCAGTCGCACAATGCACACGCCGACTCCCGCCAGCAGCAGCGTGTACGCCGCCAATACGCCCATCATCACCCAGCAGTTGATGGACCCGATCTCTAGCTCCCCGTAACCGGCCCGCACGGCATACAGCATGAGTGCCGCGCTGATGGCATAAAACGGATTGTGCGTGTACAGCCAACGCACCAACGACGAACGCGGACTTGGCTCAGACATGGCCAGTCTCCCTGAAAAAGAGAAATGAAGAATGAGAAAGACAGGAATGGGCCGAACAGCCCGAGGCCGGCACCGACAGCACCGACCGAAATGATGCTCGAATTCTCTCACAGGCCGCCAAAAAGAGAAGATGCGTTTGCGGAGGGAACCTGCCGTTTGCTGTTCTCAGGCAGCCCCTCGCTACGATAATCCCGATGGCGGCGCGTGAGTCCGTCGCCACGAAAACGCTGGTCCAACCACCTCCTTCAACAAAGTTGAGCGTCATGCCCTACGGCTATCGATCCGGGCGTCGCGGATTTCCCATTCGTCCGCAGTGGATCATCGCACTGATCCTGCTGCTCTTTGGAACTTTCCGATTCCTGACCAGCACGCAAGTCAACCCGGTCACGGGTGAGAAGCAGCACGTCGCGATGTCGGTCCCGCAGGAGATCGCGCTGGGTTTGCAGTCGGCTCCCGCGATGGCGGCGCAGATGGGAGGCGAAGCCGATCCCCACTCGCAAACCGCCACGCTGGTCCGCGAGGTTGGCAAACGCCTCGTCGCTGAGAGTGTCGCTCGGAAAAGTGAGTATCGTTTTCAGTTTCACCTGCTGCGTGATCCAGACATGGTCAACGCCTTTGCCTTGCCGGGCGGTCAGATCTTCATCACGAACGGACTGCTCCGACGATTGCAGAATGAAGCTCAACTGGCGGGGGTGCTCGGCCACGAGATCGGGCATGTCATTCATCGGCACGGCGCGCAGCACATGGCTCAAGGACAGTTCGGGCAGATCCTGGTGACGGCGGTCGGCGTGGCCAGCAGCGATGACCGCCACTCCGGCCGCTCCAATCAGCAGGTGGCCGCGATGGTCAATTCGATGGTGAATCTGAGCTACAGCCGTGGGGACGAATCACAGTCGGATCAATTCGGCTTGGAAGCGATGACTGCCGCCGGCTTCGATCCCTCGCAGATGCTGGGCGTGATGAAAATTCTGTCCGAAGCCTCGAAGGGCAATCGCCAACCCGAATGGCTCGGATCGCACCCCCACCCTGAGCATCGCGCCGAGCAGATTGAAACGTGGCTACACAAGCAATACCCGGACGGAATTCCCGACAACCTGACCGTTGGCCGCAAGTTCAAGTCGCGCTGATCGTCACTTCGAGGGCCAGTTCGCAGGTGTCCTGAGCAGTCTGCCTATCTGCTTCCCTGGTCGAAGAGATGACGAACGGCTCGGCCGCTGATGGTTTCGCTGCGCAGCAGTTCCGCCGCGATGAGTTCGACGGCTCGCCAGTGATCGGCTTGGTTGAGCAGATGTTCCACCTTGGCCATGAGCCGGCGTTCGAGCCGTTCGGCTTGTCGTTCACCGGCTCGTTGCACGGCGAGTCGGCGGACGGTTCGCAGGTCGGCGATGGCTCCGTCCCAGGCATACGCTCCGGTGTGTCGAGCCTCGGCCGCTGCGCCGGCGAGTGAAATCAGAATCTCACGTTCCAGCCAATCTTCCGACGGTCGAACTCGGCCTTTTTGGAATTCACATCTTCCGAGCCAGCCGCGCCCCGGCACGATGCTGACGCGCTGCACCGTGCGGCCCAGAGCCAGTGCGACCACGGCATGCCCCGCTTCGTGATAGGCCGTCGCGATGACATCCGACGACACCTTCGGATCAGCGGGGACGCTCATTGCCCTCTCCGTCATTCCGGCACGGTGACCCACAATCAAGCGTTTGCCGCCGGGCGTCCACGGTAGCTCTGAGCACCCTGGTTCTCAAGAGGGTTGTTACGACGAGAAGAGAATCTGCGGTGGTCTTGCATCTGTGGATGCGAAGCCGAATCAACTCGCTAGGCACGGGGGATGAACTCGCATCAAAAGAAAAGGCCGTGATCGAAGAGTCGACCACGGCCATTGGTTTTTTGTCAGACACTCGTCAATCAACTAGAATTTGAGGATGGCGTCGATGCCGAAGATATCTTTGTTCCACGGGGAGACATCGTTACCCGGAGCCCAGTTGTGCCGCATTTCGGGTCGCACAACGACATTCGGCGTCACCTGGTAGTTCACACCATAAGTGAAGGTGTTGTACGACGTGCCGTCTGCCTTGTACCACTCGTAGCGAACTCCGGCTTTGGCCTTCTCGGTGAGTTGATAGAAGGCGTAGTTGATGAACCCGGTCGAGTTATCAGCGGTCAGGCTGGCGGGATCAGCCAAGTTGCCACCGCCGTTGGTGCCCAACACATCGAACTGGTGGACCGTCATCAGCTTCTCACCCCATTTCTGAGACAGGATAAAGCTGTTGATCGAGCCATCGCCACGCACGCCGAAGTTTCCAAAGGCGGCCGAGTAGACCAACGTGGTGTTTTCGCTGGCCGCGTACGTCGCACCGATGATTGCGTTGTTGCCACCCAGATTTTGGTTGAACCCGGTGTCCCAACCGAGCGTCCAACCGCCGATCACACTCAGCTTGTCGTTGACCTTGTAGGTTGCCAACGCACCGGTGTGGGTGAACGGCTCGCTGTTGTAGAAGGTGATCTGCTTGCTGAAGAAGAAGTTGTCGGGAGTCGTAACGACTTCGTATCCAATCGGCGTGTAGAAGTGACCGAGCTTGACGGACAGATTGCCCGTCGCCACTTCACCGTACAACTGCGGCATCGCCCATTCGTAGATGCCGTGATCCCAGCCGTTGAGGAAGTCCCATTTGCCGGCTTGGTTGCCGAACGCCTGCGTGTCGTTGCCATCCACGCCGTAGATCAAGTCGGCGCGATAACCGAAGCCAACGCCATTGCTGCCGTCCGCCACTTTGGCGATATACAGGTACATCTGGTTGATGTTGAACTTGTCCCATTCACGTTGAGCCCCAGGCTGGCCGCCGAAGCCGCCATTCCCGGTGAACGCTCCATCGGGGTTGCTGGCATATCCCATAGCCAGCCAGCCGGCGATGGTGATGCCCTTGTCCTTGAGGCAGTTGTTGCCGCACTCGTCATCGAAGACGGACATCAGCGTCCAGGGATCTTTCTTCTCTTCCGCACAGCCGTCGCCGTGAGAGAACAGGCCACCGAAGAGGCAGCTATCTTTCGCGCAACCGTCGCTCAGGCATCCGGGCTGACCAGCGTTGCCACAGCCGGCGGCAGCGGTGCCGCAAGCCGGAGGGGCAGCGCAACTCGTTGCACATGGAGTTGAGCAGCTTCCCATTTGCTGAAGGTGCTGAGCCAAGCGTTCGCCGGCTCTCTTGTAGACGTCGTCCGAGCATGCCGGTTGGCAGGCCGGCTGCGGAGTGGCGCAGTTGGCGTCTTGACCAAAGGTCAATGAGTCCG
The DNA here is from genome assembly GCA_945904015.1 of Candidatus Kuenenia stuttgartensis. Lineage (GTDB taxonomy): Bacteria > Planctomycetota > Planctomycetia > Planctomycetales > Planctomycetaceae > SXKJ01. The sequence continues at coordinate 14,583 of CAMDPK010000004.1, forward strand.
TCGAAACCCCAACGCTACCGAGCAGCAGCAGGGCTCCGGCGGATCGACGAATCATTTCCGAAATCCGGCCGTGTCGCATGGTTCTCTCCTAGATCATTCGGGATCGAGTAATTCCGTTATTCGACGATTCGCCGGACCAACCGGCAGAAATTGTCGCCACGATTTGAGTCGTGTCGTCGCGCTGTTCCCTCTGAGCGCGGAACTCCACTTGACTGCACGAACTCGGACAGCCCCACCAGTGAGCGCTGTGAGGCTAGGTTGTCCATTGCTACTTATCGGAACTGTTAGAACGCGAGTCCCACGCAGTCGCTCCCACTTGTCAGAACCTTCGGAGTTCTCAGCATCCCCGTGACTCTCCAAGTTCACGCAGATGGCAAGCTCAACGCGGTCGGCACGCCGAGCGGGTCGTGCGGCAGAATGTGCGACCCGCAGGCTCGACTCGGTCTCTTCAGCCAGGGCGATCAGCGAAGGTTGCCGATCTGACAATCCCATCGCGCGTGGCAGTCGCGCAACTCGATGTGGTTTTCCACGACGTGGTTCAATCCGTCGTCTCCACATCAACGGCAGAGCTCTCAAAAAACGTCACGACAACAGGCCACGGGAGTTGCCGGTCGTATCGCTTGCTCCAGCTAGGCAAGCAATTCCTTCACGACGCGCGCCCCTTCGACGCCGGTCAGCCGCGAATCCAAGCCCTGGAACTTCATGCTGAACCGCGAATGATCGATGCCCAGCAATTGCAGCAGCGTCGCATGGACGTCATGCACCGAGACGCGATTCTCGACCGCGTGATAGCCGAACTCGTCCGTCGCCCCGTAATGGAAGCCGGGCTTGAAGCCACCTCCCGCGAACCACATCGTGAACCCGGCGAGATGATGGTCGCGGCCATTGCCCTGGGCCATCGGCGTGCGGCCGAACTCCGAGCCAAACACGATGATCGTGTCCTTGAGCATGTCGCGTTGCTTGAGATCGGTGATCAGCGCGGCGATGGCTTGATCGACTTCCTTGGCCGTTCCGGCAACGTGGTCTTTCACCGAGCCGTGATGGTCCCAGTCGCGGTGATAAAGCTGTATGAAACGAGTCCCTCGCTCGGCAAGTCGGCGGGCCAGCAAGCAATTCGAGGCGAACGAACCGTCGCCGCCCTTCGTGCCGTACAAGTCGAAGATGTGCTGCGGCTCGTTCTTGACGTCCATCAGTTCGGGAACGCTCGACTGCATCCGAAATGCGAGTTCGTACTGGCTGACTCGCGTGGCAATTTCCGGATCATCCAGTGACTCGTTCGCGATGCCGTTGAGCGACTGCACAGCATCGACGACATCCCGCTGCCGCTTCGGCGTCACTCCTTTGGGATTGCCGACGTACAGAACCGGATCGCCAGTGCCGCGAAACTCGACCCCTTGAAACTGTCCCGGTAGAAATCCCGAATGCCACTGTCGCGCGGCGATCGGCTGCTTCTGCCCGAACTTGCCGGTCGAGACCATCACCACGAAACCGGGCAAGCTCTCCGATTCGGCTCCGAGTCCGTACAGCAGCCACGATCCCATCGCCGGCCGGCCGGGGTTCATCGTGCCGGTGTTCATAAACGTGTGAGCCGGATCGTGATTGATCGCATCTGTCGAGAGCGACCGCACGATGCACATCTCGTCCGCGCACTTCTCGCCGAGGTGCGGCCAGATCTCGGCCATCGACTGCCCCGACTGACCCCACTGCTTGAAGGGATGCTGCGGAGCGAAGCAATTCAGCTTCTGTCCCTGCAACTGAGCGATCTGCTGCCCCTTCGTGATCGACTCCGGCATCGGCTGCCCGTTGAGTTCTGCCAGCTTCGGTTTGTTGTCGAACGTGTCGATGTGCGTCATGCCGCCGGCCATGTACAGCCAGATGACTCGCTTGGCCTTCGGCGCGAAGTGCGGCGGATTCAACACTCCGGTCCATTTCGGCACTTGCTTGTCCGATGAATCCGCTGCGACGCCGTCCTGCGTCAACAACGAACCCAACGCCATTGAACCCAAGCTGACTCCCGTGGATTGCAGAAAGGCTCGTCGAGCAATGGACGTTGGAATTTGCATGGCAAACCTCATGATCGCAGGGCGATGAGTCGGGTGATCGGGATCAAACGCATTCTCAACAACACTCCATCGAATTTCACCCCACCGGGCTTGCCCCGGTGGCTCGCGGGATTTTGCACTACTTGAATCTGCTCTCCCTTCGAAGTAGTGCAGAAGCCCACGAGCCACCCCGACAAGCGGGGTGGGGAGATCCTAACAGTCTGTCAGTGGCATTCTCGCAGAGCCTCCGCGAACCGCTCGATTTGCCAATCCGAGTCCTCCAGGCCGACCGAGACTCGAATCAGATACCGCGAAATGCCGCAGCTTTCGGCGAAGTCCAATTCGCGGTAGTGAGCCAGAAGCGTGAACGGGCAGCAGAGCGTGAAGCTGGTCCCCAGGTTCGGGCCTTTCGGGATTTGCAGCGCATCGAAAAACCGCTCGGTCTTCGTCGCCGCGTCGCGAAGCACCACTGAGAATAGCCCGCCGAATCCGCCTCCCGGTCGAAGATGCCGTTCGTAATTCGCGCGATCGACGAAGGCCGGATAAAAAACGTCTGCGACATCGGGGCGCTCGGCGAGAAACTCGCACAACCGCGCGGCGTTGTCGTTGATCTTCGGTATCCGTTCGGCGACGTCGCGTGAGTTCCGTTCCAGCACGATCGCGTCTTCGCCGTAGATGATGTCCTCGAACTCTTCGGCCAGCAGCGCCTTCATCCGCTCGTAGTACGGCCGCTCGCGATTGAGCACCAGCGAGCCGGCCAGCACATTGCCGGCTCCGGAGAAGTATTTCGTGAGGCTCGTGGCCACGGCATCCGCGACCGGCAGTGTGTCGAGATTCACGCACGCCGCCAACGTGTCGTCGATCAACAACGGGAAATCGTGCCGCAACGACAACTCGCTGAGCCGCGCGACATTCGGGCTGCCCAACAGCGGGTTCCCCGGCAGCTCGACGAACAATCCCAGCAGCGATTCCGTCGCTGCCGATCGCGCGACCTCGTCGATGTCGGACTCAGTCCCGCGCGGAAAGAACGAGCAAGCTCGTTCCGCCGATCGAATCTGCGACAGCCGTTGCTGAATTTTCAAGTTGTCGACGTACGGAAATCCAAACTGGATGCTGCGTCGCTCCGGCCGCAGCCGTTGAAACAGCCGATACGCCGTGAAGACTGCCGCCATGCCGGACGGAAACAGATAGACGTCCTCGGCCGAGCAACCCTGCAACTCAGCCACTCGTTCGCGAAGCAATTGCTTCTGGCGAGCACCGTCGGCCGTCGCCGTCGCATGGCCTTCGAGCAGCGCGACTGCTTGTCGCGAAGGAACAATCTCTCCCGCGTGTTGCCAAAAAGCTTTCGCAGTGTCGCGCGCCGCGAGCGGCATCAACACGGCATGAACCCGTCCGTCGAATTCGGCTCCGACGCGCACCGGCGATCCTGTCTCGCGGGCCACGAACTCCGCACAGCGTCGTGCGACACGTTCGGAGGGAAACGCAATCGCGCACTCACCCGGCCGAGCCAGCCGGTGCTCGCACTCGGCGAACAACCGCGCGGTGTCGGGATGAAAAAAGAAGCGCGGATATCCGCACTTCATCGCACCCGTGACCGCCGGATCGCCCTCTTCATAGCCGACGTTGTCTCGCCAACGCGGCAAGCAGACCGACACCGCGTGCCGTTCTTCCGGGATCGGCAGGCCGAGGTCTGCTCCTCGCCAGCGACTGACAAACTGCGGTGACATCATGAACGGAAGCTTCCTCTCGCGAACTATACCTCAAACTAGCGATGTCATCCCACCCCACTGAGCTTGCCTCGGTGGTTCAAGGCTTTTGCACTACGAACCTCTTCACTCGAAAACTGAATCTCCTATTGCGGAAGCCCGAATACCACCGAGACAAGCTCGGTGGGGTTGATTGATTGAGGACTAATTTCTCGTGATGGTCTCGTGCAGATTCAGAATCGTCCGCGCGACGCTCGTCCAGGCGGCTAGTTCGGGTTTGTCGAGATCGGCAGGAGCCGGCCTTGCGCCCACCGTGAGTAGCTCGTTCGCGGCGGTCGCGTCCGACTTGTATTCGTCGAGGTGCGATTGCAGCAGACGTTCGAGGACTTCCGTTTCGGCTGGCTTGATCGGGCGCGAGACTGCTCGGCGGAAGGCCCAATCGAGTTTGTCTCGCGTGGTGGAGCCGCCCGAACGGAGGATGTTCTCGGCGAACGCTCGCGAGGCTTCGACAAAGGACGGGTCGTTGAGCAGCACGAGCGATTGAAGCGGCGTGTTCGAGCGTGCTCGATCCGCAGTGCATTCTTCGCGGTTGGGAGCGTCGAACGCGAGCAAGCTGGGATGCAGGTATTGCCGCTGCCAGTGGGTGTAGAGGCCGCGGCGATACAGGCTCTCGCCGGAGTCGTTCTGCCACTCGCGAGCCGGGAAGTTGAGGTACGCGAAATAGCCCGGCGGCTGATACGGCTTGACGCTCAGGCCGCCGAGCTTCCTCACCAGCAGGCCGCTGATCGACAGCGCGTTGTCGCGGACCAGTTCGGCGTCGATGCGGAAACGTCCCTGCCGAGCAAGCCAACGGTTGTACGCATCGGCCTCGCGCAACTCGCGGCTGGCGAGCGACGACTGCTGATACGTGCTCGACAGGACGATCGACTTGATGAGTTGTTTCACATCCCAGCCGTTGTCGGCGAACGAGGCAGCGAGGTGATCGATCAGCAGCGGGTGGCTCGGCCAATCCCCTTGTGCTCCGAGGTCGTCGAGCTTGCGCGACAAGCCGGCTCCGAAGAGCTGTTTCCAAATGCGGTTGACGAACACTCGCGCCGTCAGCGGGTTGTCTTTCGAGACGATCCAATTCGCGAGTTCGCGCCGCGTGAGACGAGTTGGGGTTTCGAGGGATTGCGATGACAAGACGGCCGGGAACGCGGGAGTGACTTCCTCGCCGCTGTCGTCCATCCAGTTGCCTCGTTTCAGAATGCGAACCATGCGCGGTTGGACCGAGGCGGTGATGAGCGTACTGGGAATGCGAGCGTCCAATTCCTTGCGGGCGTTTTCTCGTTCGGCGAGTTGCTTGCGAGCCGCGTCGAGCGCTGGTGCGATCGAGCGGAAGTGCGTGGCGAGTTCATTCTTCTGTGCGTCATTGCGTTGATCGGAGGCGATGACCAGCAGCGCGGCGATGTTCGGCGGCGGAGTCTGATCGGCTCGGATTGGACGGGGCGAAGTCGCCGCGAAGAGACGAAAGCGGCCGATGGTGTGCTGCGGGCTGTTGAAATTTTGAAGCAACGAAATCGTCAGCGTCGAATTCTCGCCACCGGCGATGTCGTTGACGGTTTCAAACACGGCGGACTGCGGTTGAGCGACTTTATCGTGAATCGCCCAGCCCCAAGTTTTGCCTTTTGCGTCGCCGTCGATCGCCGCCGCGACCGCCCATTTTCCGTACGGATTGTTGCCGGGTGTGCTCGTTTGCTCGTAGGTCGCGGTCGCGTTCTGCAAGGCGACGGCCTCTTCGATCGTCTCGCCGACGATGTGCTTCACGGTGAATTCGCTGAGCACAAAGTTGGCATTCCCCGCGCGGCCCGGACCTTTCTTCGGAAGCGAATCGTCCGGCAGAACTTCGAGCCGGAAGGCCGTGATTCCCTGCGGCGGATTCTTCACGACGAGCGTGTAAGTGTCGGTCTCCGGGTTCTTGCCGCTCGCGAGAATCGAACCGTCGTCTTTCGCGGTGAGCGTGACTCCTTCAGCCGACTGGAAGCTGTCCAGCTTGAGCGCGGTCCACGCGACCTGAGATTTCTCCCACACGGCCTGAGCGGCGACGAGTTCCGGAGTCGATGTCCCCACAACTTTGGTGACGTCGGCAATTTCTTGATCGAGCTTCGTCCGCGCGGCCTCTTGCTCAGCATTCGGAACTTTGACGAACGGTCCCCAGTTGCCGTCGGCGTGCGCACCGGAATACAGACCGCGTTCTTGGATGTCGGCGAAGAATGCCTCGAAGCGATAAAAGTCGCGCTGCGTCAGCGGATCGAACTTGTGGTCGTGGCACTCGGCACAACCGAGCGTGATTCCCAGCCAGGTGCCGCTCGCGTTGCGGACTCGTTCGGCGATGTACTTCGCGAGGTACTCTTTGTCTTGCACGCCTCCTTCGGCACTCATCATCCCCAGGCGGTTGTAGCCGGAGGCAATCAACTGTTCGCGGGTCGGGGTCGGCAGCAGGTCGCCGGCGAGTTGCTCGATGGTGAATTGATCGAAGCGTTTGTTGGCGTTGAACGAGTCGATGACGTACTGCCGAAACGGCGAGACGCTCATGTCCTGATCGCCGTGATACCCGACGGTGTCGGCGTAGCGCACGAGGTCCAGCCACCACATCGCCTGTCGCTCGCCGAAGTGAGGCGACTTGAGCAGCCGATCGACGAGCTTTTCGCAGGCGTCGGAGGATGAGTCGTTCACGAATGCCGTGACCTCTTCCGGCGTCGGCGGCAGCCCGATCAAGTCGAAGGTCAATCTCCGGATCAACGTGATGCGGTCGGCTGCGGGCGACGGCTTGAGGTTTTGCTTCGTGAGCGACTCGCGGATAAAGCCGTCGATCGCTTGGGCCGATTGAAAAACGGTATCACGGCTTTCGGCTTTCGGCTCTCGGCTCTCGGCCGAGCGCTTGATGGGCAGGAACGCCCAGTGGCCTTCGTATTTCGCCTCTTGTTCGATCCATTTCTTGAGCAGCGCGATGTTTCGCGGTGTGAGTGACTTCCCACTCTCGGCCGGCGGCATTTTCTGTTCAGGATCGGACGAAGTGATGCGGCGAAAAAGTTCGCTGTCGCTGGGCTTGCCCGGTGTGACGGTGCCTAGTTCACCGGGCTTGCCGGTCAAACCTTCTTGCGTGTCGAGTCGCAGATCGGCTTTGCGTTTGTTCTTGTCCGGCCCGTGGCAAAAGAAGCAGTTGTCCGACAGGATCGGGCGAATGTCGCGATTGAATTCAACGACATCCGGCAACGCACCGTCAGCGGCTTGCACCACTGGGCTTGCGGCCAACGAAATCACAGCGAGAAGCATCCACCAGGTCGAGGCGTGCATCGGAGTTCTCCGAAATTCGTAGGTTGGGCACTTTTGCCCGATCCGTTTCGAGGACGGGCAGGAGTGCCCATCCTACACGCGGGGGTTGGATCGCGAAGTGAAAAACTGCCACTCCATCAGCGTCGGCCGGAACTCGGCCAGGATCGCTCGACGAGTGGCCAGGTCCAACCCCGCGAGTTCTGGGTAATCATAGGTCTTGGCTTTTTGAATATCATCGACGCTCAGGATCGTACGCAGTTCGTGTGTCTCACGGAACAATTCCGCCAGTCGGGTCGAGATCGTGATGTCGTAACAGTCGTGGGTTTCAATCAGCAGATCCCAATCGGCGAATTGTCGGTGAGATTGCTCGGTGAAGATTTCGTTTTCCCCCCCGTCGCAGTCGCAGACGATCAACCCGCGCTGTCGAATGGGAATGCTGCCAAGTTCTTCGGCGGTAAACAGCGATCGGATTTTCAGGCGTTTTTTCACGCGGTTGAGCTTCGCGCAGGCGGCGCAGAGTTGACGCGATCCTTCGTAGGTGTCGTAGGCGTGGACCTTCGCTTTGGGGACTCGCATGGCGAGCCCGACGGCGTAGTATCCCTCCGCACAGCCCACGTCGATGATCTCGGTGTAGCCGGCTTCACAGATCTCTGTGATCCACGGATGCAGTTCGGACTCGTACGAACCCAGCAACTTGGGATACAGCGAGCTGGCAATGGAAGTCATCTCGGCGTACCGCAAGCCCGCGAATGGGCCGTGGCGGACGACGGCATCCGAGAACATCTGATGGATTTCCTCAGTCGACAGCGACTGCATGAGGCTTCTCGCACCGATGTGTCAATGAAATGACCGCCGACTCAACGAGCCGGCGGTCAGAACGAACAGCCGTTCAACCGCTGCTAATAACGTGGCGGTGGTGGCGGTGGTGGAAGTGGTGGCGGTGGAGGTGGTGGCGGCAGCGGTGGTGGCGGCGGGGGAAATGGCATGAAGGTGCTCCATTCAAAGGGTGGCGAAAGTACGCTGACGACAGATATACGGAAGCAACGACAGTTGCTCAACAGATACGAAGGTTTCCCCCACAGATTCGATGAGCCGCCATCGAGCATCAGGCGATGCCGTAGAACTTGCGAGCTTCGCGAAGTTGCCGGCGGATGGTTCCGGCGATCGAACCGTCATCATCGGGAACATGCCAAACATATTCGTTGGCCGCTTCGGCGGTGCCGAAATCTCGTTTGTTAAAGCCCGGTCCGCCGTAGCAGTAGTGCAACACTTTTGGACCAGCGGCATCGAGCAGCGGCATCGGCTGATCTTCTTGAAAGTTTGTGAGACACAGTTTCGTCGATACGGCTTTGAGTTTCAGTCGGTGCATGGACATCACGAGGGCCCACATCGCGGTCAGCCAGGTTTTGCGAGCCTCGCCGTATTCTCCCGTGCCAATTGTCGGAAACAGTTCCATCATCTCGAACCAGGAATCGCTGAGCGGACCTTGCCAGCGTGTCGGAATGACGTGCGGCACGCCGCCATCAATGAGCGGTTTCCGTAACTTGCGGGGATTGATTCCGGCTTGGCGACAGACGTCATCCAGAGTTGGCTGATGCTCGGGTGCGTCTGGCTGAAGATAGCCGCAATAGTCGAAGCTGATTTGCCGGTCGGAAAGGATCAGGTCGTCGAACGGAAACGGTTGCAGAAAGAGCATGTCTGAGTCGCACAGCACCATGTAGTCGGCATCGGTCTCGACGTGCCTGAGTGACCCGGCGGTGTTGCGCGGCGGATAACTGAGTCCATTCAGATCACGATAGTTCGGCGCGAGTTGCAGGCGTCCACCGGCTGCTCGAATCTGCTCAAAACCGGGCAAGAGCGGTTCGCCCTGCTGATGGACCACCACAATCGGCGGACGTCCCAGATGCGTCACGCACGAATAATGAAACAGCATCGTCTGCCAGACCAAGTAGTCTGTGTTTTCAGTGCAGACGACGATTTCGTGTCGTGGCATGCCGTGGCCTCTCGGAATTCCACCGGATTGCGAACATCACTTGGGCATGTCTTCGTGGCGTCGGAACGGACGCAGTTGCAGTTTGGTTTGATGTTCCACGAAAGACGTTCCGTCGGTTTTGCGACCGAGCAGATAATCTCGCTGCCAGCCTGGCTTGCTCTCGGATTCAAGATAACGGGCGAGCTTCTCAATTTGTGCGGTTCGCGCTGTCCGCCATTCTTCGAGAGCTTTTTCGAGCTTCGGGTTTGTGGACAAGGGTTGGCAGACTGGATCAAACGACTCGGCCAGACCGCGCGGGATTGGCACGATCATGCAGATCGGCTCCCCTTGCTCGAAGTGGACGGTGTGATTGCGGCGAGTCAGCTTCCAGTTCATGGTGAATGTGGATTCGTTCCAGTCAGTCTCCACAATTCCTTCGAGCGCTTGAATGCCGTCTTTGATCCAATTGGACGGACCCTTCACCCACAGGTTAATGCCACGTGGGGTTCGAAACAGATAGGGCAGCAAGATCGTGAGGACTCCCCCGCCGAAGTGGCTCACGATGTAGTCCGATTGGCCCTGACTGTTTCGCGGCTTGCGAACTTTGAGGTCCGCGAGTTCCGGTCCACCATTCCAACGCACGCTGAAACTGATGGGACAGCGGATGATCCACCCGCCTTGATTCGCGATCACCAGCGGCAAACAACGATACGCAAATCGATCACGACTTTGATCCATCCATTCTCGGTTGGACGAAGCCGGCTCAATCGGCATGCCAGCGAGAGGATTCAAATCGAACGCGATGAGGCGGCGTTGGCGTTTTGGCGTCATGTTGACTCATGTGGCTGACACCGCGGGATCACATCAATCCTCTTTGGATTTCCGTGGCATCCTGAGTGCCGGGTGGTCAGGGTAGTTGTTGCGAAACTTGGTCCACCGTTCGATCCATTCTTCGGAGGTCAGGCTGGTTGCCGCACCTCCTTCGTGAATGCGCTGCGAGGATAGAATTTCGCCTAGCAGCCTCACATCCTCGCGCTTCAGTTGCGAGTCTCCCGCCAGAATCCAGCGGCTCCGATCGAATCTTCGAACGGATGAGATTCTTCCGGAGGCGATGACTTGTGAACCCGAACCTTCCAGCGAAAGTTGGTAGATCATGTCCGGCATTCGCCACGAGGGAGCGATCAACTTTCCCAGCGTCGCGTCCCAAGCGGTGAGCTGACCATCGCGACTGGCCACCAGGAAGATCTCTTCGCCAGGCAGGAAAGTTGCGTCGAAGACTTGGTCGATGTGCTCTCGAGTGGCCAAGTCCGCGCGGCCCGTCGCAACGTCCCAGATGCGGGCCTGCTTGTCGGTCGAAGCGGTCAGCAAGCGCCGACCGTCGTGACTGAACTTCACGCTGAAGACCCATCCGGCATGCACTAAAACCGGACCGACACTCTCGCCCGTTTTGGTGTCCCACAGACGAGCCGTATGATCAGATCCGCCGGTCGCGATCAGCCGCCCATTGGGCGAGAACTGCGCGTCATGGATGAAATTGGGAGAATGCCTCAGGACGAACTGTTGTTCTCCGGTCTGGGTGTTGCGCAACTCAATCATCTCGTTGCAGCCCCAGATCACGAATTGATCGCCCCGTGCCGAAAACCGAATCCGATCGCGAATCACATAGCCAAAAATCGCGGGCAGTCCCTGAAACGCCTGGTCCTCCGCGCGGACTTTGCCCGTGGCCGCATCCAGCAACATGACTTGGCCTCGGTAGCACAACACAACGATCGTTTGGCCGTCTGGGCTGCTGCGCACCGCGATCGGTTGTGACGGAGTCGTGACATCCGCGAACACCGATTCGGCCGTTTCGGAATTCACGAATCGAACAGACCCAGGATCGTCGAGCTTCTGTTCTTGCAATCCACGATGGGCATCTTCTCGTGAGCCGCCACACGCGAGCACCACGAGCGGTGATTTGGGGACGAAGTCGGCATCGCTGATGAGCCCAGAAGCTGAGAGTTTCGGGCCGACGGACTTTCCAGATCGAGAATCCTGAATCTCAACGCTGCTCCGAGACCGTCCATTATCAAAACTCGAAGGGAGCCAGCGGTCACCGTTTTGGTTCAACCGCACAAACGGAGCCGACTCGGTATTGGCAATGGCAGAGTCCAGCGATTGTGGTTCGCTCAGACGCCAAATGCGGGTCAAATCGCCAGTCCAGTGGGTTGTCGCGAAGGTCGCTCCATCCGGCGACCACACGCATTTCTGAACGGCGTCACAATGCAGGATTGGGTTGCCAATCAACTTTCCGGACGGAATCTCTAACAAACGAACGGACTTGTCCGCACTCCCCGCCAACAGCAATGAACTTTGCGGATGAAAGCTCAGGCAGAAATTCACATGCGGAAATGTGATTCGTTCCGCAACCGAGCCTCCTGCATCCGCATTCAACAGAACAACGTCGAAGTCTTCCGAGAGAGCAATCCACATCCCATCGGGCGATTGAGCCGCAGCGATGATGCGACTGATCTTCTGCTCCCATTCGATGGTCTTCTGTTCGAGATTCCAGCAACGAGCGGACTTGTAGTCGTCGAGAACCAGCAGCCGAACATTGTCGATGAAAATTGGAGCGACGTTTGATCCTGCGGGCTGGGCGGGCAGCAATGGCTTGGAGTTGCGTTGATCGGTTGAGGAAGAAAAAACTCGGATCTGTTTGTCCTCGCTGCGAACCGCGAAACGATCGCCATTTCGAGCAATGGCCGCTGAGGAAACCGGACTGCCGACTTCCAGCGGACCAGTGCGAAACGACTTGTTCGGAAATTCGCGGACTTGCACCGTCTGTTCGCCGCCGACAACCAGTAGGTGGCCGTCCGAACTGAACTGCAAATAACTCACTTGCTCCGAGTGGTTCCAGCGGTCGAATTCCTTGTTCGTGGGATACTCGAAGGCAATGACTTCGGTGTTGGATGCCAGGACCAACAGTTTTCCATCGGGACTCCAAGTTGCGGCATTCACCCAATCTTCGATCGGGACTTTCGCACGGCTGCCATCAGTCACGCTCAATAGCTCGCAGGTGCCGTTGAGCGTGAGAAACAGCAAAATATCATTTGCTGAAGGGCGATAGCTCAGTTCCTTGATCCACGCCGATGGCTGTACAAAGGCCTGAATGGGAGTCGTGATTTTTGGCAACCACGATTGAAACCGAATGCGATTGTGCTTCTCGCGCAGCGGATGATGCTCGGTCGCGGAGACGGCATTCGCGAACCACAAGATTGCCTCGCGCGGATCGCCATTACGGTCGGCGGTCAGCCCGGCCTCGGTGTACGTGTCGATGATCGACTGCTCGGTGGCCAGCCGTGCCTTCTTTTCGTCGTCGCGAGCGAGCTTGGCCTCATTGGCATCACGCTTCGCGGCCGTCGCCAATTTATCAAATTTCACAGCCAGCCAAGGTCCACCGATGCCTGCGATCAGAAGCAGCAACGTGATCGCACCACCCAAGCTCGCGATCATCCGATTGTTTCGGCACCAGCGAGCAAATCGCTCGACCGGACCAATCGGCCGAGCCAACAGCGGCAACCCCTTCAGCCAGTGATCCAAGTCATCGGCCAGAGCTTGCAGATTCGAATAGCGTGCGTGGGGATCTTTCTCCATCGCCTTCAAGCAGCACGCTTCGAGATCGCGCGGCAGGTCGGGCCTCACCGATCGTGGTGCGGGGGGGTGCCTCGCGGACGTTGGCGACTCGCGCGATGATCGTCCACGGATCACCAGAAAACGGAGGTCGGCCACACAGCATTTCGTAGAGCACCACGCCGACACTGTATTGATCACTGTGCGGACCAATCTCGGCGATCGCCCCGCGCGCCTGTTCCGGAGACATGTAATTTGGCGTGCCGACGATCTGCCCTTCCATCGTCATGCCCGATTCGATGTCGCCTTCACGTTTCGCCAGTCCAAAATCCATGACCTGCGGCCGGCCGGCAAGATTCAGCATGATGTTGGCCGGTTTCACATCGCGATGAACGATCCCTTCGGTGTGCGCGTAGAAAAGTCCCTCGGCGATTTGCCTCGCCCAATCCACCGCCATGTGCAAGTCGGGTCGTTTTTCCCGTAGCTTCTGAGACAACGGGACACCGTTGATGAATTCGGCGACCAGATACGGACCTTCGTCGGTCTGGCCATTCTCAAACAGTGTGACAATGTTGGGATGATGCAGCCGCGCCGCCGCTTTGGCCTCACGATGAAATCGCTCCATCATGTCGCGATCGTCGGGCGCGAACCGAGGCACCTTCAATGCGACTTCTCGATCCAGCAATGGATCGTAGGCTCGATAAACCGTGCCGAACGATCCGCGACCCAGAATGCTGATCACTTGAAATCGTCCGACCAACTTTCTCGACGCCACAAGAGCATCCGAGGCGTAGGCCGTCGGCTCGGTGGGGTCCGCCGAAGGGACGAAGTCCAGCGTCAGCGCCTGATTCGGATCGGTGTCATCGTCGCTGCCGATGATCACCGTCCGCGTCGAAGCTGCGAGATGTGCGGTCTGACCGCTCTGTTCGCCAGGAGTCTTGGGAGCCGGCGATGGAACGTTTTGAGGCGCTGTCTGACAGGACTCACAACGCGGCGGCACGGTTCTGCTCGACTCGGAAAGAATCGCGCCGCATTCTGAGCACGTTTGCCGAGTGTTTTCTGCCATGCGTCTTCCAAAATCCCAATCCACCGCGAGCGCTGCGCTGCCAGCGTAAGCGTCACCGTCCAATGAATCCAGAGTTGCGAACGTATCACACTTCCGGATGCACCCACGGTCCACGATACGGCCGGCGCAGCAACTTGTTCGCGGCCGGATCGTTGGCGATCACCCCCTTCGCCGCATCCCACGTCAGTGACCGGCCGAGCTGCATCGACAAATTCGCGAGAATGCAACTCACGGTCGAGGTGTGCCCCTCCTCGATGTCGGCCACCGGCCTGCCGCGAGTCGCGATACAATCGAGCAGGTTCTGCATGTGGCGGCGGATTGCCGGAGCGACATGCTTTTCGAGATCCTTCTCGGTCTTGTCTTCAGGATATTGCTCCAACTCCATCGTCACGTCTTTGTGGATCGCGTCGCCGCTGTTCGGGATGAAATCAAAGCTGTTGACGCTGGCCTTGAGCGTCCCCTTCTCGCCGTAGAACGTCGCGCCCCACGGATACTTTGGATCGGGCGACGAACCCCACGTCCTATGCTGCCAGACGACGTTCACGCCGTCGAACTCGAACGTCGCCGTCTGCGTGTCTGAGATGTTCGCCTTGCTGTTCTTGTCCATCAGAATGCCGCCCGTCGAACTAACCGTCGTCGGCCAGCCGAGTCCCGCCATCCAGCGAACCATGTCGAGCATGTGAATACACATGTCGCCGACAATCCCGTTGCCGTATTCCATGAACGCTCGCCAGCGACGCGGATGCACCAGCGGGTTGTACGGCCGCATCGGAGCCGGCCCGGTCCACATCTCGTAGTCGAGATAATCCGGCGGCATCGCGTCGGGCGGGTTCTCGCGAGCACGCATGTGGTAGTAGCAGTAGATCTCAATCAGTCCAATCTTGCCGAGCTTCCCTTCCTGAATCAGCTCGCGAGCCTCCGCCAAATGCGGCGTGCTGCGTCGCTGAGTGCCGACCTGCACGACTCGGCCATGTTTTCTCGCGGCGGCGAGCATCGCCTGACTCTCGACGATGTCCACGCTCGTCGGCTTCTGGACGTAGATGTCCGCTCCGGCCTTCACCGCCTCAATCATCGGTAGAGCGTGCCAATGATCCGGCGTCGCGATCTCGACGATGTCGAGATCTTTTTCTGCGAGCATCTTCCGATAGTCGCCGTACAACCGCGGAGTCTTTTTCGACACCTGCCGCGACGCGACGATCTCACCTGCCTCTGCCAGCATCTTCTTGTCGACATCGCACAACGACACGACCTCGACCGGCGCAATCTGAATCAGCCGCAGCAAGTCACACTTGCCGTACCAGCCGGTGCCGATAAGACCGACTCGCTTCGGCTTGGGCTCGGCCGCGAACGCTGTCGGGAGAACTGGAATGAACGAACTCAACGCGACGCTGCCGGCAGTGGCATTCAAGAACTGGCGACGATCCATGATGTGCCCCCTTTGGAGTGCGGTGATTCATCACCGCTTTTTCTTGCGGCGAAGCCGCCTTTGTTTCTGATTGAGAACGTCCAGCGATGCCAAGTAAGTGACTCGCCGAAATCCAAAGCGGTGATGAATCACCGCACTCCAAATTTCATGGCACCAAATCCGGCATCTTGGCCTTCGCGTCTTTACCGTGGTCGCGCAACGACACGCGGAGGCTGACTTTCTCCTCTCGGCCGCCGAACGAAGCTTTCACGTCTTGCTGCATCCCCGCGATCCCAAACGGTACGTCACGATGCCGGAAGACTCGATGCGTCACGCCGAGCTTCACGATTCCGAACTCTGATTCGTTCTGCCCTGAGATGACCGAGCACTCCAAGTTACCTCGTTGCCAACTGATTTTTTCTTTCGCGTCCTCGGTCTTCAAATTCTTTTTGGGGCCTTGGAAGAGGATTGCGAAGATCGGCTCTTTGAGTTCGATCGACCCGACCACTTCCGGTTCCTGCTTGTCGTACTTGATCCAAATCTTGCCGGCCTTGCTGAGCGGATCTTTTCCCTCACCGAATTCCTCTTCGGGCACGAGCAACCGCCACGTCAGATTGCCGAGCTGCGGAATGTTTTCCGAAGGCGGGTTGTCGTTGGTCTGCTCAAACTCCAGGAACCGGCACTGCTTCCCACCGTGAAACGCTTGCCCGACCGATCGCGCCGTCTCGACCAGCACAAACTCCTGGCTATTCAGCTTCACATTCACATCGAACGTCGCCCACACTCCGTCCGCCGGCAACGTCTGTAGCAACGCTCCTGATTTCGGTTCATCGGCGATGGCTGTCTCGAAGGCGAACAGGAATGAACTCAACGCGATACAGCCGGCAATGGCTTGCAAGAACTGGCGACGATTCATGACGTGACCTCTCGCGAACGGAGAAGGAAGTGCAAATCCGGGAGACAGGGTAAACAATTCCGTACCGCAACCGTGAGCGCTTGTTGAAAATGTCCGCCACCCTGCTTGCCAGGGTGGTTCCCACGCTCTGCAGCTACCAGTTTTCCTTGGAAAGCTTCGACTAGCTACAGAGCGCGGGAACCTCTGGCACAAGGCCAGAGGCGGGGCAACTAATTGCTGATCACGCAACCCGGCACCGCCGCCCGAAACGCCTGAATGCCTTCGCCGGTCACTCGGGTTCGGACGAGTTGTAACGTCTTCAGTTTCTTGAGCACTCGCAGGCGTTCGAGTCCGCGTCGGTGAGCTTTGCGCCGGTCAGGTTGAGCGTGGTCAGGTTCGACAGCGGTTCCAGAAATTCGATCACGCCGTCTGTGTGGCGGCTCAGCAAAAGCCTCGCCCTCCTGAACGAGCGCATGCGATTCCTGGGATCCCGATAAGGTGCCCCGCCAATCCGAGCCAGTGGAGTTGTTCATGAGAAAAGCCGCTCACGGTTGCAGCACGACGTCGACCCGATCCAGAACCGGATAACGATCGCCGTTGTCCGAGTAAAGTTCGGCACGGTATTGCATCCGGCGGTCGTCCGGTTGAGTCGCGAATGTGTCGTTCATCACTGCGGACCAAGGACGCTTCGCCAACGACTCGTTGTTCGGAGCCGATCGCACCGAGAAGACGATCCGCGTTCCGTTCGGTCGAATCGCCTTGCTGGTTAGCTTTCCGGACGCGGCCTGGTCTTTCCAGGAGAACACCCGCGACTCGAATGCTTGACGATACTGGCGGTGATAAATGTGGCCGACGTCCTCGGCCCACATCAGGTGCGGGCCGTTCGTCGGGAGCTTTTGAATGATCGGATTCTCGAATCGCTTTCCGTCGTTGTAGAGGATGCGCGACTGCGTGCGATGATCGCCATGTCGAGTATGCGCATTGACTGCGAGGTCGATCCGGCCATCGCCATTGAAGTCACCCGCCATCGTGTCGTTGACCGAATCGCAGAAAAACGTCGTGCGGCGGCGGGTCGCAAAGCCTGACTCGCTGCCCCAATAAATGTGGCAGGCCAAATCCTCGCGAGTCAACTCGCCGCTGTGTTGGGGCGAGACGAGATCGAGATGCCCGTCCCCATCGAAGTCGGCGATCGTTCGTCCGAGCGGTGAGAAGCCGGGAAGCCATTGCGCGGCCGAGTGCCAGTATCCGTCGCGTCCGCCCCAAAAGATGACCAGCCCCATGTCGCGATGTCCGGAGATGGGATCGTTGTAGCTGCCGGCCAGCAGGTCGAGCCACCCGTCGCCGTTGAAGTCCGCCGCATCAACCCCCACCGGCCCCGCAATCTTGAGCCGTTGATCGTGCTGGATGTCGAATCCCTTTGGCCCGCCCCACAGGATGCGGACGCAATCGAGCGATCGCGACGTGACGGCGATATCGAGCCACTGATCGTGATTGAAATCCGCGACCAAATGCTCTTGCGCGTAGCCGTCCATTTCCAATGCGACTCGACGCCCCGCCGCCGAAACGTACCCATCGGCCCCGCCGTAATAAATGAAGAGCTTTTCCTTCTCGCCACCGTGCTCCGGGCCAAATGGTTCGAGCACGAGGTCGAGCCAGCCGTCGCGATTCAAGTCCGCGACGCTGCTCGTCCCCAAGAAGTGTTCGTGCAGAACCGTGCGTTTCGTCGAACGCTCCAATCCGTCGGGACCGCCCCACAGAATGTTCGCGCCGAGCGTCGCGTCGGCATGAGCGTGCTCGCCCGCGTGACCGGAATTGAGCACGATCAAATCGGTAAACCCGTCGGCGTTCAAATCGCTCGCGCTCGCTTCATAGCCGCTGTGAAACGGCAGCTTCCAAACCCGATCTGGATCGAAGCCTTCTTTGCCGCCCCAGTAAACGTGCAGCGGAACGTCTTCATCCAGCTCTCCGCCGATGCTGTTGCAGAACACGACCCGCGCCGGGAGTTCCTTCTCGGCCGGAACCGCGGCGACGTGCAATGTGCCGGACGTGCGGAACCCGGTCGCGCTCTTTTTGAATCCGCGCTGGCCGTCGCCGAACCACACGAACGACTCGCCATTGAACGTCTTCTCGCCCTGGTGAATGGCGACCGTCAGGTCGGTGAAACCGTCGCCGTCCATGTCTGCCGCCGCAGTCGCCACCGCCAGCGGGATTTCGAGATTCGTCGCGCGCTGCTGCGCGAAACCGGCCGAGTCGCCCCACAGAATTCGCACGACCTCTTTGGCTTGCTTCCCCGCGCCGGCCTGTTCGCCTCCCGCCGCGCGGGCCTGATCGAATTGCGTCAGCACCAGATCGGCATGGGCGTCACGGTCGATGTTCGCGATCGAGATGTGAGTTGCCGAGAACGCGGGAACTTGTTGCGGTGGATTCCATGTGCGTTCCGCAGCCGCGACGAGTACTCCAATCGACGCGCTGGCGCGACCGACGACGAGATCGGCACGCTCGTCCCCGGTGACATCGCCGGCCGTGATGCACGAGGCGTCAGCGAACGGCAACGCGATCTCGGTTCGCGCCGGCGTCCAGCGACCGTCGATCGGTGCCGTGTTCCAGATCAACGTGACACGACTGTCTGAACCCAACACAGCGAGGTCACGATTTCCGTCGCGGTCGAAGTCGGCCGCGGCGATCGACTGAGCGGCCGGCACGCCCAGGTCGTGCTTCTCGACGACCGAGTAACCCGTGGCGCTTCCCCAATACACGCGGATGATCCGTCCGTCGGGTTGAGCGGGCATCCACCGCGCCCCTCCCAAGACTGCGATGTCGGGCCACTCGTCGTCGTTCAGATCGACGATGGCGACCGACGCAGCACCGTTCATCGGCAACGGCGAGTTGATCCGCTGCGGCGTCCAGCCGTCGGGTCCGCCCCAGGCGATCGACACGAACCGCCGATCGTGATGCACGCCGATCGGATTGGGACAGAACACCAAGTCGGTGAACCCATCCCGATTCAAGTCGCCGCACGCCACCTGCTGCGACCCTTCGACCGCAATGTCAGTGCTCGCTGCGTGGCGCTCCCGACCGATTGTTCCACTCGTCGCGGGCAGCATCTGATAGGTGTTGTGCGTGCAGTTGAAGATGACGTCAAGATGCCCGTCCCCGTTGAGGTCAAACCGATTGATGGTCCGCAGCGTCCCATCGTGCGCGGCATAACAATTGTGTCCGCCGTCGTCAAAGATGCCCTGAGAAAAATCCTTGAAGTCATCGTCGACCAACCGAGTCACATCCTCGGTGAATAACCCATGTCCCATCAGCGGGACGATCCCCCCGGTCAGCCAGACGCTCAGCGCGCACAGGAGCGAAACCACCAAGCCGGTGAAACCTAACTGGCGAAGCTGCATGTTGGTGTCCAATGGAGAATGAGTCAGTGCGGGTTCAGTGCTCGTTAGCGGATCAGCTCACAATCTGGCACGGCAACTTGGAACGCCCTGATGCCGACTTCGGTCACTCGGGTTCGGACGAGTTGCAACGTCTTCAAATTTTTCAGCACTCGCAGGCGTTCGAGTCCCGCGTCGGTGAGCTTTGCGCCGGTCAGATTGAGCGTGGTCAGGTTCGACAGCGGTTCCAGAAACTCGACCATGCCATTCGACAGTGCCGGCCCGGCGAAGCCTTCGGAATAGAGCAGTTCCAGGTGCTCCAGCTTGGTCAACGGCTGCAAGTGCTTCAGTCCCGCATCGGTGATGGCGAGCAGGCTGAGATTGAGTTCTCGCAGTTTCTTGAGCGGCTGCAAATGCGTCAGGCCAGCGTCTGTCACGTTGTTGCCGTAGAGATTCAGCACTTCGAGATTCGACAGCCCTTGGAGTCGTTGCAACCCAGTATCGGTGATGCGGTGCCGCTCGAAGCCGGTCTTCTTCAGCACGAGCGACTGGAGTTGCTTCATCGTGCCCAGCGGTTCGCAGGCGGCATCGGTGATTCCGTCGCACAGTTCCAGATCGAGTGCGAGCAAGTTCACGTTCGCCACAAGGTGTCGCAGACCGGCGTGAGTGATGCTCGTGCCGGTGAGGACCAGTGCTCGCAGAGATTTGAATGGTTGCAACTGTTTCAGACTTGCGTCGGTCACTCGACCGCATGATTCCAGGTTGAGTCCGACGACGTTCAGCCGCTGAAGTTGCTCAAGTCCCGAATCGGAAACCTGCGTCCCGGCGACGCACACGACGAGCGGTCCCGGCACGTCCTTCAACAGGCCGAGAAGCTCATCAGACCAACTTCCCTGCGGTGAAACCTGCGAGTCCGTGAGCGTGACAAGCCATGTTGTCTCCGCCCGCTTCGTGTCGACGGGGGCCAGCGCGTACTCGTAGAGACGGCGGCCTTTCCCAGACGCACCATGCGAAGTCGGTGTGACGATGACAAGTGGTTCCATCAAGACGCCCAGCTTCCGAATCGCCGTCACCGTCGCGTTCGCAGCGGTCGCGGGTTGCGAGGTGACCGCCTCCGCCGTTGCCGAATCCCTTCGCAGATCGTAAACCCACAAAGTGTCTTGTTCGCGCAGGTAGAGGCGGCCATTAGCGACGACCGGGTGCGCCCAACTGTCTCCGCCGGCTCCGGGAATCTCGAAAGTGCCCTTGAGGTTGTAGCCGCGATTCGAGGCCTCGATCAACGCAACCACTCCGTTCTGATAGCGGAAGTAGAGCTGTCCGTCCGCGTAGACGACCGCCGCCGAACCGACGCCCAGTCCGCGACGCTTCCAAACCACGCGACCCGTCTTGAACTCCAGGCAGGTCGGCAAGCCATTGTTGTTGCCGTGACCGGCGAAAAGATATTCGCCCAACCGCACGACTCCGCCATGATGGTTCTGAAACTGACTGCCAGTGAGCGAGTAGACCACTTCGGCTTTCACACCTTGAACTGCTCCGCTCTGGCCGTTGTCGGGAACAAGTTTCAGCAGCACGCTCCCCGCCGTGTAGCCGTTCGCGGCGAAGACGAATTCGTTGTGGACGACAGGCGTCGGAATGTTGGCGGTCTCGTTCGCGATGGCGTTGTAGCTCCAGAGGAATCGGCCGTCGCGAGCGTCGATCCCGATCACGCCGCGTCCCACAAGCTGCACATACTGCCGCAAGCCCGCAGCCTCGGTGACGACGACCGACGAGAATCCAGCGCCGTCCTTGCCCGCCGAACCAATCTCCGGGAGCTTCGTTTTCCAAATCACATTGCCAGTCAGTTTGTCGAGCGCGACCAGCGCAGCGTCCGCGCCGCCCGGTGTGCAGATCAACCGCTCGCCGTCGATCAGCGGAGATTCGCCGTACCCTCGGCCCGACATCATGCGCCCCGCGAAGTCGTCGATGAAGCTAGTCTGCCAAACGACTTCGCCGGTCTCGGCCTTCAAGCAGACCAAGTCGCCGTCGGGATCGAGAGCGTAAAGGTGATCGCTATCCAACGTCGGTGTCGAACACGGATGACGTGAGGTCTCGCCAATCTTCCTCGTCCACGCCTGCTTGCCCGTCGCCGCGTCCAGAGCGGTCACGATGACGGCCGACTCCTGTCGACCAATTGTGAACAACCGACCGCGGCCGACGACCACGCTGGAATAACCGGTCCCCAAACCGGACGCCTGCCAGGCGACTTTCGGTCCGCCGGCAGGCCACGATTGCAGCAGTCCGGTCTCGGCGGAAACCGCATCGCGCCGCGGACCTCGCCATTGCGGCCAATCGTCAGCACGAGCGCGGCTGTCGTCCCGAAGAATGACCGAGATCGCGGCGATCGCAACGACAACAACGATCCGTAATCGGGATGCGACTCTGCAATGCAGCACAGTCCGACGAGTCACGTTGATTTCTCCTGAGCCAATGTGATTGGCTCGACCTCTGTTCGGCGACTTGTCTGCCGCGGTGACCGCACCCAGCGCCACCATGCTACTGCCTGTACGACGACCATCACGAGTAGCACCGCTGCCGCCAGTAAGTACGGCACGCGCTGATTCATCAACGTGCCCAGCACGCCTCCCACGATGGTGCCGACCGCCATGCCGACCGCCAACGTCGCCTCATGGATACCAGCAGCCAACGCGCGGCGTTCGTGCGAGCTGCCGGCCGTGCTGTAGAACAAACCGGAGAAATAGTTGTAGCCGACAAGCTGGCCCAGCAGAGTCAGTCCGATCAACAGCGTAACGGCCGACTCGGCCCGCGCGATCACGATCAATCCGACAGCCGCCAAAACCTGTGATGCCACCGACGCGCTGAGTCGGTAGTGCCAGAACGCCGCGCGGTGCATGACCAAATAAGTCGCGATGATGACGGCCCGCCAGCTTGCCAACAGTTTTCCGTGATCGTCCGCGGCAATGCCGATCGTCACCGCGAGATCGGGCAGCAAGTGAATCACCATGCTGCCGCCGAACATGCCGCCCAAGTTGGCGATCCAGCTCAGTCGCTTGAAGGCGGCCGCCAACTCCACGGCTTCGTGTTCCGCGGGCGTTCGGTCGTTCGACACCGCCGACAATGGAACGACTCGGCGGACCGCGGCGAGTACCAGAATCAGATTCAACACCGAGACACAGAATGCCGCGCCGTATGTCCAATGCGCCCCTAACGAAAACAGTGAGCCGGCCGTCAACTGGCCGCACATCATGCCGAAATTCCACGACACGCAAAACAGAATCAACGTGCGACTGACTCCGCGACGATTGGCGTGAGCATCTTCCCCCTGATTCAACCAGCCGATCAGTGGCGGATACAGACATCCCAGCCCAATCCCCAGCAGCCAATAGCCGGGCAGGAACCACAGGCTTGTCGGATCGCCCAGCGCGCATGCGGTGATGCTCGCGCAGAGATTGACCGCTCCTGCGACAAACACGACTCGGCCATCGAACCGGTGAGCCAGCCATCCGCCAAGGATGCTGCCGACTCCGGCACTCAGCGAATACCCGGCCCCGACGACTCCGAGATACCACGACTCCGCCTTCCCCTCCGCCAAGCCGCGCGACACGGCGAAGATCACGACGAACGCGGCGAAGTCGGTCAGACCGCAGATCAAGTACAGCAGTCGTTTGAATCGAGAGTTCATCAACGCGAGTCTACCGTGGCCGTTGAGGTTTTAACTTGGGACGGGGTTGCTGGTTCTGTTTCGTGGGATCGGCTTCCAGCCTGTCGAATTCTCGGAAACATTGACAGGCTGGAAGCCTATCCCACGTCAGATCGTAGATTCTGATCGCGACAGACCGATACTTCTGCAAGAATAGCTGCGGCCGACAGCAGTTTGGTCGAAACGCAATCTGAGGTAACGACTGATGATTTCTCCGCATGACCAAATGGTTCGTCGAGATTGGCTGCAAGTCAGCGCGGCTGGTGTCTTGGGATCGGCTTTGCCGTTGGCCTCGAATACGACGTCCGCTGCCTCGTCAACAACTGGCCGAGCCAAGTCGGTTCTGATCGTCCATCTCAGCGGCGGGCCGAGCCAGTTGGATATGCTCGATCCAAAGCCGGATGCTCCAGCAGAGATTCGTGGCGAGTTTTCGCCGATCGAAACCGCCGTTCCGGGCGTGCAGGTTTGCGAGCATCTGCCGCGACTGGCTCAGCAATTGAAACACTGGTCGGTGCTCCGCTCGTTGGCACATCTCGAACACAATCATCTGCTGGCGACACACGTCGCGCTGACCGGCCGACCAACACCCATTCCGCGCGGTGGCAGTGATCTGGATCGCGTTGAGTCTCGCAATGACTTTCCGAACTTCGCGGGGGCGCTCAGCTATGTTCGGCCACGCAGTGACGGCGTGCCGACGGGCGTCTCACTGCCGAACTACTTCATCGAAGGACCGCTCACCTGGCCCGGACAACATGCCGGGTTCCTCGGCCCGAAGCACGATCCGTGGCAGATCAACCATGATCCGAACGATCCCAACTTCCGCATGGATTCGCTGAGCCTGCAACCGGGAATCACCTCGCCTCGGTTGCTGTCGCGGCGCGGGCTGTTGGAAACAGTGAATCGCAGCCCGCTGTCACTCGACGCAAAAGGCCGAGCCAATTCGTTCGCCGAACAGCAGGGCTTGGCATTCTCGTTGCTGACGTCCGATCGAGTCGCGCAAGCGTTCGACATTCAACGTGAAGAAGCTCCGGTTCGCGATCGTTATGGCCGGAACAAATTCGGCCAGTCGTTGTTGCTCGCGCGACGATTGCTGCAAGCGGCGGTTCCGATCGTGCAAGCGGCGATGGGCATCGTGCAAACGTGGGACACTCACGTCGACAACTGGGGAGCGTTGAAGAACCGCCTTCTGCCTCAGTTGGATCAAGGTCTTGCAGCGCTGATGGACGATTTGTCGTCGACGGGGCTGTTGGACCAAACGCTGGTGCTCGTCATGGGTGAGTTCGGCCGGACGCCCCGCATCTCGACGCTCCCCGGCCAAACGGTTTCCGGTCGCGACCATTGGGCTCATATGTACTCGGCTCTTGTCGCCGGAGCCGGCGTTCGAGGCGGCCAAGTCGTCGGACAGTCCGACGCCAACGCGGCGTACCCGGTGTCGCGGCCGTGGTCTCCGGCCGATGTCTGCACGACCTTGTTCAACGCCCTCGGAGTCGACCACAACGCGGTGCTCATGGACCCGTTGCAGCGGCCAAATCATTTGCTCAACGGCGAAGTGATCGCCCCGCTCTATTCCGGACGAGTCGGTTGATCGTCCTCGACTTGGTCAACAGGTTCCGCATGACCCATCTTCCAAGATCAACGCTGTCTGCGATCCCGCTTTCTCGCCGCCGCGTGCTGGCCACGACGGCCGGGATGTGCGGGTTGTCGCTGCCGAACTACTTGCAGATGCAAAGTGCGACCGCAGAGAGTCATTCAATTCCGGCCAAAGCCAAGTCGTGCATCATCATTTATCTCTGGGGTGGGATCAGTCATCTCGAATCGTTTGATTTGAAGCCGAATGCTCCGGCCGAAGTTCGCGGCGAGTTCTCGCCGATCTCAACGATCGTGCCGGGCATTCAAATCGGCGAGCACTTGCCGCTGCTGGCGCAACACACCGACAAGCTGGCGATCGTGCGTTCGATTCATCACGACGACGCGGCTCACGGTCGCGGCATGTACTGGAACCTGACCGGGCACAAGCCGCCGCGAGCCGGAAACATTCCGCCGCTGCGCGACGATTGGCCGTCGATCGCCGCGGTGATTTCCAAGCTTCGCGCCGCGCCGCCCGGTGTTCCACCCGCCGTGCGATTGCCTTACCCGCTGGTCGACAACGGCACTCTGCAAGCCGGCG
This sequence comes from Candidatus Kuenenia stuttgartensis, assembly GCA_945904015.1. Taxonomy (GTDB): domain Bacteria; phylum Planctomycetota; class Planctomycetia; order Planctomycetales; family Planctomycetaceae; genus SXKJ01. The sequence continues at coordinate 39,828 of CAMDPK010000004.1, forward strand.
AATACGGCGGCTGGCTGGGAGTCAAATACGACCCGATCATCATGCGCACTCCCAGCGGCGAGCCGTTCGGCGGAGTCTCTCGCACGCTCGGTTCGGAGGTTCTGAACCTCAACGAAGTCGATGTGCCGAGGCTGACTTCGCGACGGCATTTGCTCGCAGCGCTGCACCCGTTTGGCCAACCGGCCGGTGGCGACGATGGCTTCCAACATTTTCACACGCTCGCGAACGACATCCTGTCTGGCTCGGCCGTGAAGCACGCATACGACTTGGAGCAAGAATCCCCAAAAGTGCGCGAGTCCTACGGCCACCACATTGGCGGTCAGAGCCTGCTGTTGGCCAGACGCCTGACCGAAGCCGGCGTGCCGATCGTCCAAGTCTGCTGCGCCGCCGGAGACCTCAACGGCGCGTCCGGAGACATGTGGGACACGCACGGCGACAACTTCAATCGCCTGAAGAATCGCTTGCTCCCGGTCTTCGATCGCGGGACGTCCGCCCTCTTGCAGGATCTTTCCGATCGCGGCACGCTCGCCGAAACGTTGGTCGTGGTGCTGACCGATTTCGGCCGCACCCCGCGCATCAACGGTGGAGCCGGCCGCGACCATTATCCCGACGCCTACTCCATCGCCTTCGCCGGCGGCGGCATCCTCGGAGGCCAAGTTTACGGCAGCACCGACAGCAAGGGAGCGTTTCCAAAAACACTCCCCTGCACTCCTCCCGATGTCCACGCCACGATCTTCCAAGCCCTCGGCATCTCTCCTCGCGCCGAAATCCACGACACGTTCAACCGCTCCTTCCCCATCTGCGACGGCGAAGTGCTGCCGCTGTCGTGACTCCGTCGCAGATCGCTCGGACAAATGCCCGGCAACCAATCGCAATCCACTGCGCAGACAGCAGTCATCCTGGAGCGCGATGCTAGCCGAGACTATTCAGAGGGCAAAGTTAGCACGACGCGCAAGCGAGTGGTTGCAAACAGGATCACTCGCTTGCGCGTCGTGCTAGCTCAAAACAGACTGCAACGAAATCTCCCTGACCCATGAATAATCCCGGTGAGTTCGCTGTGATCCAGTCGCACATTGGTCGCCGGTGCCACCGGTTGGACGGCGGCCGGTCCGAGCCTAAGATCGCGGACTGGTACGTCGCTGAATGTGACCAACGAATCCTCCACCGAATCAGGAGACGAACGATGAAATTCCTCTGGACCCTCTTGCTCATTCCGGGCCTGTTGCAGGAACTGCGAGCGGACGTCAACTCCGAGCGACTGGCCGAGATTCCGTCGGCAATGGAGTCGGCGGTGGCGGCTGGGCACGCGGCGGGCGTGGTGACGCTGGTGATGAAAGATGGAAAGATCGTCCATCACACGGCGACCGGCTTTGCGGATCGCGAGCAGCAAACTCCGATGAGCAAGGACTCGGTGTTCTGGATCGCGTCGATGACCAAGTCGATCAGCGCGACCACGATTCTCACGTTGGTCGATGAAGGGAAATTGTCGCTCGATGAGCCGGCCTCGAAGTGGTTGCCGGAACTGGGGCAGGTGAAGCTCGCGAATGGACAACCGCCGAGCCGTCCCGTCACGCTCCGCGACTTGCTGTCGCACACGTCGGGGCTGGCCTTCCCGCCGCGAAAACCGACCGACGGCGCGCATTCTCTCAAAGGCTACACGTTGGAACTCGTGAAGGCCCCGCTCGCGTTCGAGCCGGGATCGAACTACGAGTACGGCTTCGGCATCACCGTGGCTGGACGCATTGCCGAGATCGTCAGCGGCAAGCCGTTCGACGTGCTGATGCGCGAACGAGTGCTCGATCCGCTGGGGATGCACGACACCAGTTTTCATCCCGACGACCGGCTGCGTGCGCGCATCGCCAAGACCTACAAGACCGCCGAAGACGGACACGGGCTGGTTCGGACTCACAATCCGTTTTTCACATCGGATGCCGGAGATCGCCACATGACCGAGCCATCCGGCGGCCTGTTCTCGACGGCCAGCGACATGGCTCACTTCTATCAGATGATTCTCGACGGTGGCGTTTGTCAGGGACGCCGCATCGTGTCCGAGTCCGCGATCGCCGAGATGACGCGGCCTCACAAGGCCGGCGGCAAGGCGCTGAGTTACGGACTCGGCTGGCAATGCAGCCCGCCCGACAAAGCCACGATCCCCGGCTTCTCGACTCGCACGTTCGGTCACGGCGGAGCGTTCGCCACCCACGGCTGGATCGACCCCGAACAACGAGTCGTGACGGTCTTCCTGGTGCAAAACGTTCTTGTCAACGGCAGCGGCAGCATCCGCAACGCGTTTCAAGAAAAAGTCACCGGCGCGGGAAACGCCAAAGCTCGCTGAGGCGGTGATTGGTACCGCGGAATTTCCCGAACGATGGATCTTGCTCAGGAGACACTCCCATGAAGCTGGCCAGCATTCCCGTTTGCTTTCTGATGCTCATCGCGTGTGGCTCGCAGGTCATCGCGCAGACGAATTGGCCTCAGGACTGGTGACGAGTTGGCATGTGCGAGTGAATTGAGTTTGCTGCGCGTCCGATCGCAGTCGCCAACTCATCCGTACTGCCAGCGACGACGGTTCGATTGGAATTCCGTTCCAAAGCACAACGCCAAGTGGTCATGGCCGGTCGCTCCTTGAAGTTCGAGTTGGCGTTTGGGTTCGAGAACCATTCGCAATAGACTGCCGTACCCGCAGCGGAACCGTGGCCGATAGAAGCCTGATGAGGATTGCTCCATGCTCACCATTTCCGGCAATTCGATTCGATTGTGCGACCGTCTGCCCCGTCGAGACTTCCTGACGATCGGCTCGCTGGCCGTCGGCGGTTTGACGTTGCCTCGGTTGCTGCGCGCGGAAGGTCAGGTGGGAGTTCGGTCGTCGCACAAGTCCGTCATCATGATCTATTTGACCGGAGGCCCTCCGCATCAGGACATGGTGGATTTGAAGCCCGATGCCCCCGCCGAAGTTCGAGGTGAGTTCCGGCCGATCGCGACCAACGTCCCCGGCATTCAACTCTCCGAACTCATGCCGCGCGTGGCGGCGATGATGGACAAGTTCGCGATCATTCGTTCGCTGGTCGGAGCCGAGGATCGGCATTCGTCGTTTCAGTGTGCGACCGGGCGGCTGTTCCGCCAGCAACCGCAGGGAGGTTGGCCGGAGATCGGCTCGGTGTTGTCCAAGCTGCATGGGCCGGTCGATCCCTCCGTACCGCCGGCCGTGGACCTGTCGATGAAGATGGAACATCAGCCGTACAACTTGCCGGGACCAGGCTTCCTGGGGATGGCTCACGCACCGTTCAAGCCGTCGGGCGATGCGATGAACGACATGGTGTTGCAAGGAGTCACTCTCGATCGGCTGACCGATCGCGGTTCCTTGCTGGCGAACCTCGATCGCTTTCGCCGACAAGCCGACAACTCGATCGTCGCGTCACCCGATGCAGATGGCTTCACCGAACGAGCGTTGGGGATTCTCAGTTCGAGCCGCCTCGTCGAGGCACTCGATCTCTCGCGCGAGGACGCCAAGGTGCGCGAGCGATACGGGCAGGACGATCCGAACTGTCTGCCGTATTCCAAGGCGGGCTATCAAGCTCACATGTCGAAGTTCCTGGCCGCTAGGCGTTTGGTCGAGGCGGGAGCTCGCTGCGTGACCGTCGCGTTCGCTGACTTCGATTGGCACGGCGGCAACTTCAAGAACGGACGAAAAGTGATCCCGCTGCTCGATCAAGGCTTGGCGGCGCTCGTTTCCGATCTGCATGAACGAGGACTCGATCGTGACGTGTCCGTCGTCGTCTGGGGCGAGTTCGGTCGGACACCCAAGATCAACGACAAGGCTGGCCGTGACCATTGGCCGCGCGTGACGTTCGCCATGCTGGCTGGCGGAGGTATGACCACCGGCCAAGTCATCGGCGAAACGAATCGGCTGGCTGAGGAACCGATCTCGAGACCGATCCATTACCAAGACGTGTCTGCCACGCTGTATCACAACCTCGGTATCGACACGGCTCACACGACGATTGCCGACCTCAACGGCCGCCCGCACTACGTCGCCGAAACTCACGAGCCGATCCGCGAATTGATCTGATCGAAACCCGCGAAGGGCCGCCGAAGTCTCACGAACAGGTTGAAACGATGTGTTCGAATCACTTGGTTTTGAATTGGTTCGATTGGTAGTCCCAGCTTTGGCCTTGGTCGTGCGTGACGAAGAGGCGGTAGTGGTAGGTGGTGGCTGAGCGGAGGTCACTCAGCTTGAAGTGATTCAGGCCGTTCGCGATGTTTTGTTCGGGCGTTGCAGATTGCCAGGTCCGTTCGGGGCGGTGCATGTCGATTTGAACGGCGGAGCCTTGGGTCACTTTTTGAGGCGGATAGGTCAAGCAATCCACGGTTCCGTAGTAGAGCACGGCTTTCGAGTTCGGCCCCGTCTGTTTGATCTCGTAGTCGATGACGGCGCGATTGGCGGAGACCTGCGATGCGTTTGACTCGCCAAATTCGATGGGGAGTTGAAAGAGCTGTACGGTCTTTTCAGGACTGAGGTACTCCGGCAGCGCGGCGGGTGCGCCGTCGTGCCTCGGCGGCTGATGATCTTGATCCGTGGCGATGTAGTTTTCCATTCCTCCGGTCGCCATCGACATCCAGCCGTCGGTAGCGTAGTCCTCCATGTAGTAAGTCCGTTTGCCGTCCAAGCGATCCGGGCTGCTCGGTTTGGCTTTCTTGCGTTTGCCGCTGTCGGAGTCATCGCTCATCTGCGCGCGATACCAGGTTTGATCGCTGCCGTAGAACCAGCCTCGGCGTTTGATCTCGCGGACCACATCACCGCTCCGTTCGCGGTTGGGTGGACCGGGAATCTCGCAAAAGGAACCTGTGCCTCGCAGCGTTCCGAAGTCGGGGCCGCTCTTCGCGGTCTTTTTGGGTCCGGGTGCTTGAGTAGACGCCCAGACTTTCCAGCGTTGCTCCGGCTCATCGTAAAAGTAGCCGTAGTAGGTCCGCAAACCATCATCGGCGAACTCGATGCGGAGCGCTTGGATCGTGCGATCGGCTCCGTCTTTGTAGGCCACTCCCGCGAATCGGATGCCCGTTCCTTCCGAACCGAACGTGCTGTAGTGGGCATCGGGAAGATCGGTGCCGATCAAGCGTGTCATCTTCTCAATCGGCAGAGCTTCGGTCGCATTGCGTCCGGCAATCCACATCGAGAAGTTGAAACCGCTGCCGGGAGGAATTCGACCTGCGTCTTTGAACGACGTGCCGAAGTAGCCGAACGGTGTGGTGAGCGGCGAGTAGCTCGATGTCTTGGCGACCGGGCGAGTTTCAAACACCCACATCTTCGGAGCCGGGCAGTTTGCCGGAGAGAAATAGTGCCCATGCACCGCCGCCGGCCGCCAACGAGTTCGGAGCAAGCTCAGGTTGCTGACTGCGGAACCTTCCAACCGGAGAAACCGAATTCGGGTCTCAGCGGGTGGAACGTTCTTCGTGCAATCAATGGCGAAGGTGATCTTGCCCGGCTGTTTGACGGTGAAGGTGAGTGTTCGTTGTTGCGGCGCTGAACCATCGCTGGGAACCAATCGGCGAGCAACGCGCGACCAAATGATCTGGAGATATCATCTTCTTGTTTGCGCATGACAAGCCGACGGGTTCAATGCCCGGTGCATCAATCGCGTTGTCGGCTCGTGGCCGATCGACTCTTGTTTGAGTGGAACGTATAGCGAGCTAGCGCTTTGTCACCGGTTCGGGCTAAGCGTCCATCGTCAACGGCTTGTCGGAGATCTCGGCTGCCGGTCGCGGTGGAAAGTTTTGGGAACAGGACTAAGTAATCCTTGCGCGAGAATGATCGTTTTGCAAAATGCTCGTGTGAGGTCTCCAACCGTTGTTCGGACGTGACCGTCGCGGGGGCGAGTTGACTCAGCGTGCGTTCCAAGGCTTCCTGCGTCGCGGCGAGAGAAAACTCAATGAAGGCGGTCGAGTGACCAGCCTGATTGCATTTGCCCAGGACCGAGTAGTACTCCTTTTGCCGTTCGCGAATCACGGATTCGATGGGCACATGCTGAAACAGCGAGTGATAGTGGCTCAGAATGAGTGTGTGCCACAGGCGGCCCATTCGACCGTTGCCATCTTCGAAAGGATGAATGAACTCCAGTTCGTAGTGGACGACGGCTGCTTTGATGGCGGAATGCGTTTCGGTGTCGGTGGCAAAGAAGTCGAGCAAGTCCTTGACGAGGTAAGGGACACGACCTGCCGGCGGAGCGATGTGAATGACTTTTTTCCCTTTCATGACACCGACGCCGCCGGTTCGCCACCGGCCAGCCCGCTCCAGCAATCCGGCCATCAGTACTCCGTGAGCTTTCAGGAAGTCCGCACGTCGGCCGGGCTTCCAATCCGCAAGACGTTCATAAGCCGCCAAGGCGTTCTGGACTTCGAGGATGTCTCGCCGTGGACCAACGACCCGCTTGCCCTCCAGCACGGCGGAGACTTGTTCTTCGGTCAGCGCATTGCCCTCGATGGCGACGCTCCCCTGCACCGTCTTCACCCGCAGCGACTTCCGCAACAAGGGAGCCGGCCGTGGATGATGCAGCCCCTCGTATCGCCCCAACAGCCGCTCGATGTCGGTCAAAAGTCGAATGCAAAACGGTGTGATCTCAAATGGCGGTCGCATGCGGCGATAGTATCAGCCGATACTATCGCGGCGAAGGCAGAATCACCGTTGGGACAAAGCCAACTCGCTGACGTAAGCAAATCAAACTGGTGTAACGATGGCTGTATGCCAATCACTTTGTCCCAACCCCGTCGGCGGGCCAGGAACTGTGTCTCAAGCTGGACAAGAACTGTGTCTCGCGCGATCGTAAGTCCAAATTCGGTCGGGACGTGTTGGACAAGAACTGTGTCCGATACCGACAACGCCATCGCCCGTCTCGCGACGCTCAACCGAACAAGCCACGTTGCGTGCGCCGGGTGCGCATTCAAACGGAGAACCAGCCATGAGCGACGAACCGACGCTCCGTTCCGAACTCATCCTCTATCAGACCGAAGATGACCGCACGCGCATCGAAGTGCGGTTGGAAGGCGACACCGTCTGGCTGACGCAAGCCGATCCATTGGCGTCCACGGAACGGAAGGATTTTCGTCAGTCCATTCGCCGGATGCGGAGAACCAAGCCGGGGTGGCCCGGAAGCTCGATGGCGCGGTCGTTCGCGTCGTCCCAGAAGTACTCGCTCACGCGCTTCAGAGTGAACTCGCCGGGGACGTCGGTGATGGTCATATTCCAAGTGTCGAGGATTTCGGCCTGGAAGCGCATGCCGTCGGCGAGTTGCTTGTCGTCGGCTTGTGGAGATTTCGGCAAACGAAACTTCCAGCTTCGACCCGCTTCTTTGCCGAGATCGACCAGATAGAAACGTCCGCCTTGGCCGCCGTATTGTGAGTTCTGCCACTTGTCGATCGGCTCGATCCCCTCGCGCGGCGCGCTGTCGAGCACTCGTTTGAGAAACGCCAATCGAGCGGGGCTTTGACCGTGTAGTTCGCCGCCGGCGGCCCACCAGATTTTGTTTTCGGGATGCTGATAGGTTTCGCCGTGAGTCGCGTATGTCCCGGCGATCGTGGCTTGCCAGAAGCGTTGCACCAGTTCCTCGGCGCTGAGGTTTCCCCAGCGTTTGGGCAAGTCTCCTTCATATTTGATTTCGTCGTAGATCACCGGTTTGCGGATCGCGTCGCGGTAGAGCACGGCTCGCGCAGCGTCCTCGACGGCGGAGCCATTCTGGATGCTCGCGTGGGTGATCCACTCGTGCGTGTGGTTCGGCATCTCCTTGCCGTTGTGGATCGACAGCAGGTGCCGATACGGGTCCGACTTCTGCACGATTCGGCCGAAGCGTTCAAAATCGGCTTCGCGTTTTTCCTTCATGAAGTCCCACTCGTTGGCCAGCGACCACCACACGTTTCGATAGGCCGCCAGTCGAGCGACGATGTAGCGGAGATAGCGATCGTCGTCGTCAGCCGTCATGCGGTCGAAGCCCCAGTGGCCTTCGTCGTAGGGATGAAACAGGATCAGGTCCGCTTCGATGCCCAGCTTCTGCAAGTCGAGCACTCGCCGCTCAAGAGCTTGAAAGAATGCCGGATTGAATCGCGACCGATCCCAATCGCGCGGCGGAGTTCCCTCGAACGGATACAACGGCGGTTCGTTGGTGCTCCACTTATAGCGCTTCGGAAAGACGCACATGCGAATCTTGTTGAACGGTGCGGTCGCCAAAGTCTTGAGCGTCTGCTGCTGCATCTCGTCGGTCTGATGAGTCCACGCATAGCACGTCGTCCCGATCGGGCGAAACGGCGTGCCGTCGGCGAACTCAAAGTGATGCTTGTGAGCCACTCGAACAGGGCCGTGATTGCCGGGCGTCGGCTTCTGGACGTCGAACTCGCCAGTCCGATCGTTCAACTCGTTGACTCCGCTGGAAGTTCGATACCGCCACGTCCCCGTTCGTTCGGGCATGAACCGCACTCGATAGATGCCGTCGCCATCGTAGAAGCCGGTCACGTCGCGCTGGACGTCTCCCTGCTCGAAGCAGCAGGTGACGCGGACATCGACAAACGGGTTGCCCGATTTCGGTCCCGGAAGAGCGAGATCAAAGACGCCCCACTGCTCGACAGGTTCGGCGGCGGCAGGCGCTTCGAGAACGCTCAACAGGCCAATCACCAGCAACACGAGCGAACACAACCGATTCATGTTTGGCCCACCTGTCATTCGCAACGATGTTGTTGCAACGCCTCGACCCCTTCGCGGACGGCGGCTTGATACAACCACAAGTCGCCACCGTAGGCGAGCATCCGAAAACCTTGATCGAGCAGTCGCTTGCCGGCGGTGATGTCTCCGGCGAGGAAGCCCGGCACTTTGTGGTGACGCCGACACGCCTCCAGAACTCGTGCCAGCGCGTCCTGAAACAGCGAGTGGTCGAACTGGCCGGGAATGCCCAGCGAGTTCGACAGATCGAAGTGCCCGATCCACAGCACGTCGATCCCCTCGACGGCCGCGATCTCATCGACGTTGCGAATGCCGGCGGCCGTTTCGATCTGTGCCAGCAGCAGCGTCTCGCTGTTCGCCGTGCGAATCTTTTCGACGATGTCGCCTCCCGTGTAATCGTCGTGAGCAATCGTGAACGCGGCCCCTCGGCGACCGACTGGCGGATACTTCGCAGATTCGACCAGCGTGCGCGCCTGATCCGCGCTTTCGCACATCGGGATCATGATCCCCATCGCGCCCATGTCGAGCACTCGCGAGACGAATTGGTACTCGGTGGCCGGAAGGCGAACCAGCGGGACCATTTCGGTCGCGCGAGTCGTGGCGATCAACATGCGAATGGTCTCGATGCTCCACCCGGTGTGTTCCATGTCGAAGATCGCGAACTCGGCACCCGCCTGTGCCGCGAGCCGGCCGATGCCGGTCGTGTTGAACTCGAACATGAACGTGCCGATCGAGCGTCCGCCCGACTGCACTTTGGTTTTGACATGATTGGGTCGCATGAGTTTCCTTTGGTTGTCCTACTTGGGTGGCACAGCTTGCTTCAAGCTGTGTGCGTAGCATCGGAAATCCCAAGGTTGACGATCAGTCACAAATCGACGTCCATTCTGGATTCCCCGTCAACTTCATGTTTCCAATGCCTCCGGCACACAGCTTGAAGCAAGCTGTGCCACCCCACGCTCTGGCGAGCGTGGCTACATCGTCGCGAATCGCGCGAGCTTTTGTTTCCATCGGTCTTGCGAGAGTGTCTCGCGATTCACAACTCCTTCGGGCACACGTCCGGCTGCGACATCCAAAATGCTGCGGCAGGCCGCCCGGCCATTGCCGCGAAACAGTTCGTCGGTCCAACAGATCGCGTGCGGCGACAGAATCACGTTGTCGAGCTTCAACAATGGGTCAGAGACGCTGATCGGTTCTTGCTCGAAGACATCGAGCGCCGCGCCGGCGATGCGCCGTTCGCGCAGCACTTCGGTCAACGCCGCCTGATCGACGATCGGCCCGCGAGCCACATTGATCAGGAATGCCGTCGGCTTCATGTGGGCCAGTCGCTCGCGATTCAGCAAATGATGTGTCTCCGGGGTCAGCGCACAGCAGATGCAGACGAAGTCCGATCTCTCCAGCAGCGAATCGAGACTCAGCAATTCGACGCCGCAAGCTCGCGCGGACTCGGCGGTGACGAACGGATCGAAAGCGACCGGCTGCATCTCCAATGGAGCCACGATGCGCAGGATCTCGCGACCGATGTTCCCCAGGCCGATCAGGCCAAGCGTGCGGCCCGTCAGCCCGACACCCATTTCATTGAGCTTCTCGTGCCAGCGACCTTCGCGCGTCATGCGATCTTTCGCCAGCAGCTTGTGCGACAGCGCCAGTAACAACGTCAACGCCGAGACCGCCACTGGCCGGCGCACGCCCGATGGTGTGATCGTCAGCAGCACGTCGTTCCGCGTGCAGGCGGGGACATCGACGTTGTCGTAGCCGACTCCAAATCGTGCGACGTGGGTCAGTCGCCGGCCACCATCCAACGTCGTCGCGGTGACCTTGGGAGCCAGCACCAGCAGCGCGTCAAACTGGTCCGCCACCTTAGATGGCAACTCCGAGCCGTAGTCCGGCAGGAATTCACGCTCGATCCGCGAGTCCTCGGCCAGCACGTCGATGCCAATGTCTCCGAAGCCGAGCGATCCGTCCGCCTTGAGGAAGTCACGCGTGATCCCGACGCGAAAACGTGCTGGCATGATCGGAGTCGCTCCTTTTATGTTGTGACGTCTGAATGATCAGCCGCAGGGCGCTAGCCCCAGTTTGTGTCCGGTTTGAACCGGGGCTAGCGCCCTGCGGCTGATTGGACACGGGTCATCGGCTGCGCGGTGTCAGGATCAATTGTCGGCCACGCTCCAAGTGCTCTTCGATGAGCCGCGCCGCTTGATCGGCTTGTCCTTGAATCACCGCGTCGGCGATCGCGCGATGTTCGGGATAACTGGTGTCGATCCGCTGGGGACTCGCGTGAATGACCAGCAATACCACGCGCTGGATTTTCTCGCGCAGTTGTTTCATCACGCGCAGGATTTCCTGATTGCCCAGGAACTCCGACAGCATGATGTGGAACGCGGCGTCCAACGTGACCCCCTGCTGAACTTTGGATTGTTTCAGGATCGCTTTCTGCGCCGACAGGTTTTCTTCAAGCCGCGCGATTTGATCCTCGCGGAGATGTCCGGCAATTGACCGCACGACGAAACACTCCAGCGCCGTGCGGATTTCATATTGATCCACGATCTCGTTGACGTTGAGTTCGCGGACGACGATCCCCTGCTGCGGTGACACCGCGATGAAGCCTTCCAGTTCGAGCCGCTCCAGTGCGGCCTTCACAGGCGTTTTGCTCATGCCCAGCGTGTGCGCCAACTGCCGCTCGGCGAGGAACGAACCGGGGGGAAACTCATTCAAGAGAATGCGGGCTTTCAAATCCTCGTACGCGCGGTTCTTCAAGAGTTCCGGACGCTTCAAGGTCGTGTGCCCATTGCCTCGTGCGGCGGCTTTTGTGCGAGGCTTCATCGCGGGCTGATTTCGGGGGGCTACGCTCACGGGATGTTTCCTTCCATTGATCGTCCGGGCTGTCGGATGAGCATTCTAGCCGACGCGGCTCGCGACGGCTTGCATCATTCTGAAATCTCAGTACGATGTCAACTCGTCTCGCGGGATGTTCTCCACGTTTCGCGCAAATCACAGACGTTGTTTCAGTTCATCGAGCACAACTCATGTCGAGTTTTCTGTCGCGGCATCAATTCTGCGCCACGATCACGGTTGCGTTCATGCTGGGAGTGATCGCCTCACCGCTCGCGGGTGAAGAAGTCACGCAACCCTCGACGTCGTCGCGATACGAACTGCGACGCAGCAACCTGCCGGCATTCCCTGGGGCCGAAGGTGGTGGATCGCGGACGTCGGGTGGTCGCGGCGGAAAAGTGCTGCTCGTGACCAACCTCGATGACGCCGGTCCCGGCAGCTTGCGAGCCGCCATCGAAACTCCCGGCCCGCGCTTTGTGGTCTTTCGAGTCGCCGGCATCATCGCGTTGAAAACTCCGTTGGCGATCAGTCATCCCTTCATCACGATCGCGGGCCAGTCCGCGCCGGGCGATGGCATCTGCATTCGCGGCGAGACCACGGAGATCAACACACACGACGTCGTCATTCGCTACTTGCGACTACGGCGCGGCAATCTCAAGCGGCGTGACGATGGGCTGGGAGGCAATCCGGCCGGCAACATCATCATCGACCACGTCTCGGCCAGTTGGGGACTCGATGAGAACTTGTCGCTGTATCGGCACATGGCCAAGTCACTCACCGGCGGGCCAGATGACAAACTCGCGGTCGAGAACCTGACGATCCAGTGGTGCATCTCCAGCGAGGCGCTCGATCTCAACAATCATGCCTTCGGCGGAACATGGGGCGGTCGGAATTGTTCGTTCCATCACAATTTGTTCGCCTGCAACACGGGCCGCAATCCGAGCATCGGCATGGGAGGCGGCTTCGACTTCCGCAACAACGTCATCTTCAATTGGCGGCATCGCACGATGGACGGCGGCGACGGCAGCTCGCGAGTGAACGTCGTCAACAATTACTACAAGCCGGGACCGGCGACTCCGCCCGGAGGCATTCGCTTTCGCATCTGCAAAGCTCAAGCCCGCAACTCGCGCGACCGCTTTCCCGGCTTTGGCCAGTGGTTTGTCGATGGCAACTTTGTCGACGGATACCCGGCGATCACCGCCAACAATTGGGCCGGCGGAGTGCAGTACGACGAAGCGACCAAACAGAAGGACGAAATCGTCCCCGCTGGTTCTGAAGCAGACGTCCGTTCGCGCACGGCGTTTTCGTTTGAGCCGATTCGCACCGAGTCGGCGGTTGAGGCGTTTGAGTCGGTGCTGGCGTTCGGCGGTACGTCGCATCCGCGCCGTGATGCGGTGGACGCGCGAGTCATGGAGATCGTTCGCACCGGCAAGCCGACGTTTGAAGAGGGAATCCTGGTCACGCCTGCGGATGTCGGCGGCTGGCCGGAATACACGGCCGGTCAAATCCCAGCGGACTCCGACAACGACGGTCTGCCGGATGACTGGGAGCGCGCGAATCAACTCAACCCGAACAACGCGGCCGATGCGACGCTGGACGCGGATCGCGATGGCTACGTCAACATCGAAGAGTTTTTGAACGGCACGAATCCGCGTGAGTTCGTGGACTACGCGAATCCTGAAAACAATCGCAATCCGTATCACGCCCCGCAGGCTCGGAAATGAAACGCAGACCGCTCGGACTTCTGGGAGTCGGAATGATCATCGTGGCGAATCTCGTCACGGCAGCCGATCCCTCTGCGCGATTTGTGTATCCAGATGCGACCGGCCGGTTGAAGTACGACGTCGATGCGTGTGGCAATCGGATGCTCGATTTCTCGCACTGCGGCTACGGTGGCGGCGGGCTGGCGATTCCCGACATCGCCGCCCGCGCTACCGTGCCGGCTAGCGACGGAGATTCGACGAAACGCATTCAATCGGCGATCGACGAAGTCTCGCGGATGCCGATAGATTCTCGCGGCTTTCGCGGCGCGGTCGTGCTGAAGTCGGGGACGCATCGCGTGGCCGGTCAGCTTCGGATCACGGCTAGCGGAGTCGTGTTACGAGGCGAAGCCGGAACTATTTTGAAAGCGACTGGCCTCGATCGTCGCGCTCTGATTCGAGTCGGTTCAGCGAACACGCGCCGCAGCGATCCCGACTCGCGGCAAGCGATCGTCACCGAGTACGTCCCGACTGGAGCCAATGCGTTTCGAGTCGCTGACGCTCAGAAGTTTGCGGTCGGCGATACGGTTGTGATCGAGCATCCCAGCACGCGCGAGTGGATTCACGCGCTGGGCATGGACCGGTTCCCTTCGCGTGATGTCGGCTCGTGGCTGGATTGGAAACCGGGCACGCTCGACGTGCGCTGGGACCGGACCATCACTCAGATCGACGGAGACACGATCACGCTCGATGTGCCGTTGAGCTTCGCACTCGATGCGTCGCTCAGCCGGGCGACGATTGCGCGTTGTTCGTTCCCGAATCGGCTTCAGCAGGTGGGCATCGAACACCTGCGCTGCGAGTCCGAATTCAACGCCGACAACCCGCGTGACGAAGAACATGCCTGGGACGCGATCCATTTTGACGGCGTGCAGGACGGTTGGGTGCGGCATGTGCAAGCCGCGCACTTCGCGGGATCGGCGGTCGCGTTGTGGGAAGGCTGCCGCCGGATCACGGTCGAGGATTGCGAATCGCGCGAGCCGGTCTCCGAGCTTGGCGGATGGCGACGTCACACGTTCTTCACGAACGGGCAGCAGACGCTGTTTCAACGCTGCCGCGCCGAGCAGGGCCGGCACGATTTCGCGGTGGGACATCTCGCCGCCGGGCCGAATGCGTTCGTCGATTGTCGAGCGAAATCGGCTCATCAATTCAGCGGGCCGATCGGAAGTTGGGCCAGCGGTGTGCTGTTCGACAACGTCGAAATCGACGGCGGCGGACTGTCGCTGACCAATCGCGAAACGGCGGCTCAAGGGACCGGCTGGTCGGCGGCGAACTGCGTGTTGTGGCAATGCACGGCTCCGGTCATCACCTGTCGGATGCCACCGACGGCTCAGAACTGGGCGATCGGCGTGTGGGGCGAAGTCGTCGGCGACGGGCATTGGCGATCGCTCAACGAGTTCGTCGCGCCGGAGAGTTTGTATCGAGCGCAACTTGCCGGACGAATGAGTTCGTCAACTCAGTTGGATCGCCGGGGCGCGTCGGCAGTAATCGCATCAACCAAGGGTGAGCCGGAGGGCGTCAGCCTCCGGACGACTGAGCCAGTCCGGGGGCTGACGCCCTCCGGCTCGCCAAGTCGATTGGCGATCAAGAACGGTTGGCTGGTGTTCGGCGACCGGCTGGCGACGGGCGAGCGGATCGGGACGATGTGGTGGCGCGGTAGCGTCCTGCCGCAACGGACCAACGAGTTCGGAGTGGGCGTCACGCGATTCGTTCCGGGGTGCGACGGAGCCGGTTTCACGGATGATTTGTCGAGGTTGACCGACGAGATGCAACAGCGCGGACAAGTCGCGCTCGAGCATCATTGGGGGTTGTGGTACGACCGTCGCCGCGATGATCACCAGATGGTGCGGCGACTCGACGGCGAGGTGTGGGCTCCGTTTTACGAACAGCCCTGGGCGCGCAGCGGGAAGGGAACGGCTTGGGATGGCCTGAGCCGCTACGACCTGACCAGGTTCAATCCGTGGTACTTCGCGCGGCTCAAGCAGTTCGCTGATGAGTGCGACCGCAAAGGGCTGGTGCTGATCCAGCAGATGTATTTTCAACACAACTTGCTGGAGGCCGGCGCGCACTGGGCCGACTTCCCATGGCGACCGGCCAACTGTCTGCAAGAGACCGGCTTCCCCGAACCTCCGCCGTACGAGAACCGCAAGCGGATCAGTCTGGCTCAGTCATTTTACGACGTGACTCATCCCGTCCGCCGCGAGCTGCATCGAGCGTACATCCGACATTGCTTGGATGTGCTCGGCCACAACACGAATGTCATTTTCCAAACGGGTGAGGAGTTCACGGGGCCGCGAGCCTTCATGGAGTTCTGGCTGACGACAGTGGCCGACTGGCAGCGCGAGCACAAACGCGACGTGTTGGTTGGGCTGAGTTGCACGAAGGACGTGCAAGACGCGGTGCTAGACGACTCACGTCTGCGCGATGTCGTGGACATCATCGACCTGAAGTATTGGTGGTACATGGCCGACGGCGAGCTGTTCGCTCCCGCCGGTATTGCCAAGTTGGCTCCGCGGCAGCAGCTTCGCGAATGGAAGGGGAAGAAGAGCCGCAGCGACGAACAGGTGGCTCGGCAGATTCGCGAGACACGCCTGCGATATCCAGACAAAGCGGTGTTGTGTTCGCAGCCCGCGGTCAATCCGTGGGCCGTTGTTGCCGGCGGTGGATCGCTTCCGGCACTGCCGCAGTCCACGAGTTTTGAGTTGCTGGAAGCGATTCCGAAGATGGCTCCCTCGATCGACAGCGGGGACGAGTTATCTCGTGTGGCTTTCGGGCGGAAGGCCGAGTGAAGTCCAGATTTCTGTGGTGCGTGTTTTCAATCCATTTTTTCGCGTTCGATTCTCACTTTTTGAAAGGGACAGGTCATGCGTCGCACATCCATTCGCGGGAGTCGGCGTCGAGCCCATCGCTCGGCGGGCTTCACACTTATCGAACTTCTGGTGGTCATCGCGATCATCGCGGTTCTGATCGCGCTGCTGCTGCCAGCAGTGCAGCAAGCTCGCGAAGCGGCTCGTCGCAGTCAGTGCAAGAACAACCTCAAGCAGTACGGTCTCGCGATGCAGAATCACGTTGACACCATGAAGAAGCTGCCGTTCGGAGCGCAAAGCACTCCGAAGCGGAAGACCTTCATGGTGTCTCTGTGGCCGTATTTGGATCAGGCATCTCTTTTTAAGCGGTTCGACCAGAACAAGCATTTTTGGGAAGTCCCCAACACGGTCGTGAATGCCACGACCGGACCAGCGGCCCAACAGTTAACGGTTTACAACTGCCCCAGCGATCCGAACGCCGGCAGGACACGATATTGGAAAGGGGATCAATTCTGGCGCGCTCGGGCCAATTACGTCGTGAACATGGGACGCCACGACAATACGGCGGCCTCGGCCCTGACCGACGCGCAAAAGACCGCTCCCTTCAAACACAATCTCCAGTTTGGATTGCAAGACATCAAAGACGGCACGTCGCAGACCATCATGATGGCGGAGATTCTGATTCCCGGCGACGAAGGTGCCACGGCGGCTCTTCGAGATTCGCGAGCGGATGTCTTCAACAATTCCGGCGATCCGCGTTGGGCGTTCATGACAATCACGGGGCCAAACAGCTCGATCCCCGACCGGCTGCCTGAATGCGGAGCGAATGCCAGTGTGCCACTTCAAAACCTCCCGTGTGTCGCATTGGGGGGACCGAATCAACACGCGGCGCGCAGCCAGCATACCGGTGGAGTCCACGCCTTGCTCTGCGATGGTTCCACTCGCTTCCTCAACAACAGCATTGACCTGTCTGTTTATCGCGCCGTTGGCTCTAGCCTCGGGAAAGAGGTCGCGACGTTGGAATAACTTCAGCGACTCAAGAAAGGACTAGCATGTTTCGTTTTTCATTTTCCGGCCTTGTCCTGGTGATTGGGCTTGGTGCGTCGTGCTTTGGTTTAGTGGGCTGCGGAAACGGACTGGCCGTGGTCGAAGGGAGCGTGACACTGGACGGTGCGCCGGTGAATCGCGGCATGATCAGCTTGGAGGCTTCGGACGGCAAAGGGACCAGTTCGGGCAGCAATGTCGAGAACGGAAAATTCCGCATTGCCGATGTACAACCGGGGCCGAAGACGGTTCGCATCAGCGCCGTGAAGGTCGTCGGCAAAGAGAAGGCTTATGAAACTCCAGACAGTCCGGAGATCGAAATCACCGAGGAGTTGTTGCCCAAAAAGTACAACGAGGCCACGGAATTGAAGTTGGACGTCTCCGCTTCGAAGACGACTCATGACTTCAAACTGGAATCCAAGTAAGAGGTGACTGCGCATGAAACCATTGCGGATCACGGCGCTCGGCAGTCGAGTTGTCATGCTGTTTGTGGTTGTGGCGGTGTTGACGAACTCCGGCGGAGTCGGCGTCGCGGACAAGAGGGCCGGACTGACGGACACGTCTGCCAGTCCACACGTCGTGATGTGCAGCGTCGGGCTGAGCGATGTGCGCTGGACGGACGGCTTCTGGGCGAGTCGGCAGGCGGCGTGTCGCGAGGGATCGTTGCCGGCGCTCCGCGAGATCATGGACGGGACGCGGCACTCGCAGTTCTTGCAGAACTTTCGCATCGCGGCCGGACTGATCGCAGGCAAGCATCGTGGTCCCGATTGGAACGATGGGGACTGCTACAAGTGGCTGGAAGCGGTCGCCGCGATGTACGCCGTGACGCACGACGACGAGCTGGCTCGGCAGATGGAAGCGGCCGTGCGAGTCATCGCGCAGGCCCAGCGCGATGACGGCTATCTGCACACGCCGGTGCTGATCCGGCAGCGACAGGGAGATGCCTCGGCGGTGCCGTTTCAGAATCCGCTCAATTTTGAGATGTACAACTTCGGGCAACTTTTCACTGCCGCCTGCGTGCATCGCCGAGCGACCGGCCAGGACGACTTGCTGAAGGTGGCGATCAAGGCTGCGGATTTTCTCGATCGCGCGTTTGCCAATCCGTCCCCCATGCTGGCCCGCAATCACGTCTGCCCGTCGCACTACATGGGGATGATCGAGCTTTACCGAGAGACGCGCGACGAACGGTATCTGAACCTGGCGACGAAGTTCCTCGCGCTGCGCGATTTGGTGCAGGACGGCACGGACGACAATCAGGATCGGCTGCCGTTCCGCAAGCAGACCCAAGCGGCCGGTCATGCGGTGCGAGCCAATTACCTGTTCGCCGGTGCGGCCGATCTGTATGCCGAGACTGGCGACGCGACGTTGTTGCCACCGTTGATGTCCGTGTGGAACAGCGTCGTACAGCGGAAGATGTACGTCACCGGAGCCTGCGGCGCGTTGTACGACGGAGCTTCGCCCGATGGCTCGGCGAGTCAAAAACAAATCGCTCGCGTGCATCAGGCGTATGGCCGGGACTATCAGCTACCGAACGCGACGGCTCACAACGAGACCTGTGCGAGCGTCGCCAACGTGATGTGGAATTGGCGGATGCTGCAAATCACCGGCGAGTCGCGATTCGCCGACGTGCTGGAGCGGTCCTTGTACAACGCCTCACTGGCCGGCATCAGCCTGGATGGCAAACGTTTTTTCTACACCAACACGCTGCGGCAGTTGAACAACTCGCCCACGGAGCTGCGCTGGTCGCGCACGCGCGAGCCGTTCATCAGTTGCTTCTGCTGCCCGCCGAATGTCGTGCGGCTGATCGCCGAAGTCGGTCACTACGCCTACGGCCACTCGGGCGATGATTTGTGGGTCAATCTTTACGGAAGCAATCAGCTCGACACCGAGACCTCGGCAGGCTCACGCTGGACGGTGACGCAGACCAGCAACTATCCGTGGGACGAAACGGTGCGCCTGACGATTCAATGTGGACCGGCCAAGCCCAGTGTGATTCGGCTGCGCATTCCAGACTGGGCGGACAACGCGCGGCTGACGATCAACGGTGAAGCTCTCGCCGAGCAGCCTCGGCCGGGCACGTTTCACGCGGTCCGTCGCCAGTGGCAGCAGGGCGATCAAATCACGCTGACGCTGCCGATGCGCACGAAGTTGATTCAGTCGCATCCGCTGGTCGAAGAAACTCGCAATCAAGTGGCGGTGCAGCGCGGGCCACTGATCTACTGCCTCGAATCGCCCGACTTGCCGGAAGGTGTGTCGGTCTCCGACGTCGTGATTCCTCGGGACATGAAGCTGACCCCGCGCTTCGATCGAGAACTGCTCGCGGGAATCACGATTCTGGAAGGGGACGCGCTGGCGGAGCCGTCCTCGATCAACTCGAACGAGCTGTTTCAAGAAGTGAAACCGTCCGCCGCGAAGCCGGTTCACGTGCGGCTGATCCCGTATTTCGCCTGGGGCAATCGTGGAAAGACCGAGATGTCCGTGTGGCTGCTGGGGAGTCGCTGAAACTCCGCGTGGCGCATTTTTCAGGCAGCCGGCCGCCGTGAAAGCCCAAAGATTTCCCAAGAATTCGCGACATTTTGGTTGAATCGCCGTGAAATCTCAGTACGATCCGTCTCACATTTCATCCGGTGGTTGCGGGCTCCCAAGCAATCACATCGATTCGCTCATTTCTTGTCTCAACTCAGGAGATCAAATTATGCGTTTTGTAAGACGTTCGTCGCATCGTCAGCGTGGGTTCACGCTGATTGAACTCCTGGTGGTGATCGCCATCATCGCCGTCTTGATTGCGTTGTTGTTGCCCGCGGTTCAACAGGCCCGCGAGGCGGCGCGGCGATCGCAGTGCAAGAACAATTTGAAACAATTTGGTTTGGCGCTGCACAACTATCACGACGCCCATAAGGCCTTCGCTCCGCGCCAGTCCGGGTCGGGTGGATCGAATACACCCGGATTGGGCTGGGCGCGAACCGCCTACGCAGGGCACATGTACCTGCTTCCGTACTTGGAAAACCAAGGCCGCTTTAAGGACGTGATGGGGCGCGTCCCGCATCCCGTGCCGTGGGATACGGTCGTCTTCGTGGGTAAGTCGGCTCCGGCCGTCTTCGATTGTCCGACGGACTCTGGTCGCACGGATCCCGTCGCTCCGACTCGGACCGCCGGATTGAATAGCTATGCATATTGTGCAGGTGACACGATCGCTTACAGCAAGACTCAGTTAGTCACGGGCGCGACGGCTCCGCTGAACACTCGCCCCACGCGCGGCATGTTTGGAGTGTTGCAGTGCTACGGATTGACGGACTGCAAAGACGGTTCGTCCAACACCATTGCGATGGCCGAACGGCCGCGCGCCGAAACGGCTCCCCGTGGACGTGGCTTGGTCGTCCCCGTCGCTTCACCGATTGCTCCGCTGGCATGCTCGGCTTTGTTTAATCGCAGCACACAGCAATACGTCATCAACGCTTTGCCGGCGACCGATAGCGCGCCAGGCTATCGAGCCTACGGCGGTCAATCCTTTTTCGTCGCGTTCTCGACCGTGCTGCCGCCGAATTCCGCGAGCTGTTTAGACGCATCGGATTTCGCGGGCATGAGCGAGCATTGGGCCGGCGCATTGGCCTCTGCTGGAAGTTGGCATTCGGGCGGCATCCATGCCTTGATGTCCGATGGTGCCACCCGATTCATCAACAACAGCATTGACACCGGAAACTTGAGCGCCGCGCTTCCAGCGATCAACGGCAGCGGCCGCAGCCCCTACGGAGTTTGGGGAGCGCTTGGAACACGGAACGGACGCGAGCCGGTTGGCGAGTTCTAGTGCTGTGTCACGTCTTGATTTTCGGGTTCAGTAAATCAGCCGGAACGCGCTAGTGTCCGGTTCTAACCGTGGGCTAGCGCCCAGCGGCTGATGGGCTCAACCCGAGTTCTTAGTCGTGACGCACCAATCATTTCACACACATTGGAATCGAAGGATGGCTACGCTCGACGTTCGTTCGAGCGTGGCCTGATCCAGTTGT
The DNA here is from genome assembly GCA_945904015.1 of Candidatus Kuenenia stuttgartensis. GTDB lineage: Bacteria > Planctomycetota > Planctomycetia > Planctomycetales > Planctomycetaceae > SXKJ01. Next base: position 60,970 of record CAMDPK010000004.1, read on the forward strand.
TTTGGAAGGAATCTTATGCTTCGACATTTTTTGATCCTGACATTGGCGTTGATGGCTATCGGCTGCGGCGCGGATCCGGACAAAAAGAACCGTCCGAAAACGGTCAAGGTCACTGGAGTGATTACACTGCAAAAGCAGCCCCTGGATGCCGCGACCATCGTGCTGATCCCAGCTAGCGGGTCGCACGGTGCCTCGGGAACGTCGGCCAAGGATGGCTCATTTGAGCTGAAAACTTTTCCCCCAGACTCAGGTGCGGTTCCGGGTTCGTACAAAGTCATGGTGCAAAAGATTCAATCACCGACTGAGCCGTCCAAAACATCGGATGACGGCGAACTCGTCCCGAGTTCAGACGTCAAGTGGCTGATTCCAATGCGATATGGCGACATCGAGACTTCCAAGCTGACCGTCATCATTCCCGAAAGCGGTTTATCGGATCTGAAACTCGAGCTCGTCGAATGATCGAATGCGAGGTTGCTGTGCGCAGTCTCAGAGGATGCCGGACCACATGCGGCGTGGTGTTGCTGACGCTTTGTTGGCAGTCGCTCGTCGTCGCGCAGAGTCCGTTGCGAGTGGACTTCAATCCGAACGATGACCGCCGTGATGTGTTGTCTCGGCACGCCGAGAACTGGCGAGTCGTTCCAGCCGAGTCGATCTCGAAGACGCTCGGAGCTGTCAGCGTCACGCTGCGAAAAGTCGGAGACGCGGGGAGTCGGCTGACCTGGGGCTGGTGGAAAGGTGGACTCGATTGGGGGGCGACGCTGGCGTCGGATGGAGTCACCGTCGAGAACGGCGAATCGGGCGGCTCCATCGAAATGACGATTCGCGGGCTGGCTCCGGGAAAGCACTCGATCGTGACCTGGCACAATGCTTGGGACACGGCGGGGCAGAGTCCATTCGATGTGTCGGTGAATGGAGTGATCCACTCGCGCGGCAATCAGCCGTCGTTCCGAGCCACTCATGATGACGACGCCACGACGCACTTCGTCGAAGTCGTCGCCCGATCGGACGAAGACGTCGTGCTGCGATTCGCGCCGGCGGATTCTGACTCCCCCAACGCTCGCAGAAACATCGTCCTCAATGGATTCGCGATCGACGTTCCCGATCCGACTCGGCAAGCACGAAAGCCGGAACCGGCCAATGACGATGAGCATGTCGTCGAGCAACCCGTGTTGAAATGGACCGCCTCGAAGCAGGCGGCGAAACAACAGGTCTATTTCGGAACGAACCGCGAGTCGGTCGCCTCTGCGACGACACAATCGCCGGAGTTTCGCGGCGAACGGAGCGAGTATCCCGCCGCCGTGCTCGACCCGTTCACGACGTATTTTTGGCGTGTCGATTCCGTGGACCGGGCCGATTCCCGGGTGGTGACGAAGGGCAACGTCTGGCGGTTCAAGGTGCGGCGGCTAGCGTTTCCGGGGGCCGAGGGCTACGGCCGATTCGCCGCCGGTGGTCGCGGCGGCCGAGTTCTCGAAGTCACAAACCTCAACGACAGCGGGCCAGGCTCGCTCCGAGCGGCCGTCGATGCCGAAGGCCCGCGCACCGTCGTCTTTCGAATTGCCGGAACGATCAAACTCGAAAGCAAACTCGTGGTTCGCAATCCGTATTTGACCGTCGCCGGCCAGACCGCGCCCGGTGACGGCATCTGCATTCGAGGTTACACGTTTGGGTGCCTCGGAACTCACGATGTCGTGCTGCGACACCTGCGCATTCGAGTCGGCGACGAGGCCAAACTGACGATGGACGGCACCGGCTTCGCCAGCACCGACCACTCTATCATGGATCATTGCTCGGTCAGTTGGAGCATCGACGAAGCAGTCAGCAGTCGCGGGGCCGCGAACATCACCGTGCAGCGCTGTCTGGTCGCCGAGGCGCTCAACATTGCGGGGCACCAAAAGTACGAGGCCGGCAAGGGCCATTCGTTCGCCGGGAGCATTTCCGGCAACGTCGGCAGTTTTCATCACAACCTGTTGGCTCATTGCGCCGGCCGCAATTGGAGCCTCGCCGGAGGACTCACGCGCGGCGGTCAATTCGCAGGACGTCTCGACATCCGCAACAACGTCGTCTTCAACTGGCAGCATCGCACGACCGATGGCGGCGCGAAGGCGGTCAACTTCGTCAACAACTTTTATTTGCCCGGCCCCGCGACTCGAGTCTTTCATCTCGTGAAACCCGATGCGGGATCAGCGACCGATCCGCAGCAGTATTTCATCAGCGGCAACGTGATGTCCGGCCGCCCACAGTACGACGCCGATAACTGGGCGAACGGCGGAGTCGTTGTCGATCCCGCATTGATTCCGCAAATCAAGCTGACCGAACCATTCTGCGAATCGCACGTCATGACCAGCAGCGCGATCGAGGCTCACGACAACGTGCTGAACGATGTCGGAGCCAACTTGCCTCGGCACGACGCAGTTGACTTGCGAGTCCTCAACGACGTGAAGCAGCGCCGCGCCACCGCGATCGGCAGTCGAGGCAAGCTGCCAGGGATCATTGATTCTCAGACGGATGTCGGTGGCTGGCCGGTGCTCCGCAATGGAGACGCTCCGATCGACACCGATCACGATGGCCTTCCCGACGATTGGGAACGTTCGCACGGGCTCAATCCGACGGACGCCACAGACGGTGCCCACGACACCGACGGCGATGGCTTCACCGAACTGGAGTCTTACTTGAACTGGCTCGTCGTGGGGCACGTTTCCAATGTGTCCGCCCCGCATTGAATTGAGACAGCAGCCGCTGTGACGTTCCCTTTCGGAGAGCTGTCGCATCAGGAGATCAAAGCTCGGTCTGTGGCTGGTGATTGTCGTTCTTCGGCCGTTCGCTGAGCTGACGGCGGCTTCGCGAAAGCCGAACGTCATTGTCTTTCTCGTGGACGACGTGGGTTGGATGGACTGCGGTGCGTATGGCTCGAAGTATTACGAGACGCCGAACATCGACCGGTTCGCGGCGCGGGCAACGTCGAGTCGGCACGATCACCGACGGGTCGGATGGCGAGTACAGGTTGCGTGCGATTTGCAAAATCCACGCGCTGTCCGGGCTTGAGGTGACTTCGGTGATCTCGACGCGGAGAGAACTCCGTTGCATGACGAACAACTCGATGCCACGATCGTTGTTGATGAGCAACTGCCTCATTGCCGAAACAATTCAGTCGCCGCGCCACTCGCCCTTCCAGATTGGGCCGAGGAATCGTTTGTCGTTGGTGCGATACAACGCGATTGAGAACTCCGTGTCGGCGAGAAACTTTTGATACGCCTCGTCGTCGCGAGCGAACGTCGAGGTCGCTGCATTGTCCAGCAGACCGGCTTGGCGCAGATCGTGGTGCAACACGATGAGGTTTTCGCCGAACATCTCCAGCCGGCGACGTTGCGAATCCGTTTCGGTTTTGGCGAGAGCGGCAAGATAAAGACGCTCCATGTCCGCGAAGACCGGGGCATGCACGGCGGAGATGAGTTCGTGGTTCACTTCGTAGTTCTGGCCGCGATAGACGGGTGACTCGCGCCCCTTGTAGGACATCATCCGCGTTTCCAGCAGCCGGTTGAGTTCGTTCATCGACTCCCAGCCGGGGCCGTAGGCGCGTTGCAACCACTCGCGATAGAGCAGGTCCACATCGACGCGCGGGTTCCACATCTGCTTGGCGAGAATGTAATTCGTCGGCGCACCGTATCCCCACGCTCCGAGTCCGACCATGTTGGCGGCTCTCGCGCCGGCCTTGTGTACGGTCGGCAACTCCAGCTTCAGGATGTCGCGGCCAACTGGCAGCGGAGCACCGTTGAACGAGCGCATCCAGGTCGAGTAGTTGTGATACGCGAAGTTCGGCGTGACCGCGCGCCAGCCCTCGGCCACGCGCTGGAACTCGTCACGATAGACCGGCTTTGCCAGTCCCCAGCCGTAGTAATTGAGCGGTGCCCAATCGAGCCACAAGTTGGCCGCAAGTTTTTCGTTCGTCGGCTGCGGCGGGTACATGTAGTTGTAATAGACCAGCCCGCAGACCAGTCGCTGCGGGTGCTTCACCGCCACTCGGCGCGCGACGTCGTCATAGAACCGCACCATCAACGCCGAGTACGACGGTCTGCCATGCGGGTCTTTCGCGATGAGCGGCAGACACTTCTCGCACTGACAAAAGTCGCCGCCGTCGCTCGCCGAGATCGACGCGCAACGCCGCTCCGGATACTTGTCCAACATGGCAATCACGCTGGCCGCAAACGCTTCGACGAGTGCCGGCTCATTCGTGCAGAACTTGATCGACTTGTGATTCGCAAAGCGGCGCGGACGGCCCCGATCGTCCTTCGCGAGCCATTCGGGATGAGCTTCCGCCTGCTCGCGCGAGATGTAGTCGTCCCACGCATGTCCCGCCGACAGCTTCCAGCCATCGAGCGTCGAAGGAATCTTCTGCCGTTGCAGCCAGAGCTTCGGAGCGGACGGCTGCTTGTCCTCCTTCGGCCGCCGGTCCTGCACGTCTTGGATGACTCGCGCGAAGAACGCCGGACTCTGCCGCACATCCAAACGGGGCACGCTGAGCGTCGCATGATGCGGAATGTCCTCGCCCCATTCACCGGGCAGGAGCCAGCGCACGCCGAGCGTTTCGAGAAACTCATAAGTCCCATACAGCGTGCCGCGACTGCTCCAATTCGGCACGTCGGGCTTATCTTTGCCCACGATGAAGAGGCTCTCGCCGACGGTGCGAAGAACAAAGCTGTCGTCCGCCGCATCCACCGCGAGCGTGACTCCGGCTTTGCGAGCCGACTCGTTGTCGCCGAGGCAAATCATGCGATCTGTCGGCTCACGCGAGATCGGCAATTCAACGCCGGTCGAAACCTTCAACACGCGCTGCACTTCCTTCGCCGAGTCCCGTACCCAGACGACCGCAGCCGGATCGCAATAGATGACGTATCCGCTCTTCCCATCCTGCACGATTCGCAGTCCGTCGGCGGCTTTCTTCTCCGGCGGAGCATTCTCGGTGGTCTGAGCCTCAGCAGCTCGCGCGAACAAGACAACCAGCAGCAGGGCGATAATTCGATTCGTGTTCGTCATGTCGATTCGCCTTTGAGCCGCAGGGCGCTAGCCCAATGGCACTCACTTTGTCGGCAAAGTAGCAGGCACATTCCATGTGCCGTCCGCAATTCTCAGGCTGACGGCACATGGAATGTGCCTACTACTTTCTAAAGTGAGTGCCATTGTGCGCTAGCCCCGGTTCGGATGACACAAATTTTGAGATGACACAAACCGGGGCTAGCGCCCTGCGGCTGATGAACTCGGCGCGACTGGTTGGGTCTGGCCGGTTTCCGCTGCCTTGTACGCAGCGGAAATTGTCTGGAGCACATACAGGCTTTCGTCTGGAGTCAGCACAGGCGTTTCCTTTCCCATCGCTGCTCGCAGGACGTGTCCGAGAAACCCAATGTTGCCGCTCGCTGGAGTTGTTTGAGCATAGCGATGGGATTCGGGCTTGCCGGACTTGGTGGAGTACCACTCGAGCGGGTTCGCCGTTCCGGGGTTTAATTCCAGCCAGCCCTCAGAGCCCCAGACCTTCACGAACAAATGCTTGCCACGGTCGAGATAATAACCCGAGGTCATGGTGCCAAAAGTTTCGTTGGCGAACCGCAGAGAGATGGCGGCCGAATCTTCGGTGTCAATTGGTTGTCCGCCGACGTTGCCGGAAAAGCCGGCGACGTGAGTGATTCGTGATCCCGTGACATACATCGCTAAATCGAGCCAATGAATTCCGAGCCACGTCAGGTGACCTCCACCAGCCCGCGCCTTTTGCGACATCCAGCCCTTTTGATAGCCCGCCGACTTCACGCGCGTTTGATCGGCGATGGTATGCAGTTCGATTCCGAAGACCTTTCCGATCTCACCCGATTGAACGATCCGGCGCGCCTCCAGCATCGCTGGTTCCAGTCGATTCGAAAGGGCGAGCATCAGATGCCGCTTGCCGGCGTTGGCCTTGGCGACCAGCGGCGCGAAATCGGCGGGACGAATGCAGGCAGGTTTCTCCGCCAAGATGTGGCAACCAGCATCGAGTGCCGCATGGATGACCGGCGGAGCCAGGACGGCCTCCATCGCGATGAGAGACACGAGCGGCTTCTTCGCCCTGAACAATTCCTGAGGTGACTGATAGGCCGCGACGAACTTCGCTCCCACCCCGGCGCGGACAGACTCGACCGTGCTGCTTTTCGGATCGCAGAGATAAACAGAACCAACTTCGGGTGTCTTCGCCAAGGCTTCGATGTAGCCGCTCAAGTGAGGTCCATCGTCATGCGTGAAGAGGGCGACGTCCGCCTGCGCCGTCGCCGTCTGCGTGGATTCAGCCTGCACGATCTTGCTCTGCCGAAACGCCAGCCAGGCGGGTAAGGCGGCGGCCAATTGAGTGAATGTTCTACGATTCATGGTCAGTCCCTTTTCATGGTGGCTTGTTCGAGCCCATCAAGTTGATCATACGGTAGTTTCAGCATCCGGTCTCCGGCACTGGCCGGAGTCGCCAGGCACACGTCGTTCGATGATCGTTATGAAAGAAAACAAACCGAAGTGGATGATGGTGACGGCTCGAAATCGCTCGGTCTCATTCCGCATGGCATCTTCCTTACGGGGTCAGTTTTCAAGGTGCGCCGATGACTTCGCCTGCGGCTTCGTCAAAATAAATCGGTCGAGTTCGTCGCCGTTCAAGCTGATCTGCCGGAGCGTCAACTTCCGGTCGTTGATCTCCAGTTCGGTGAATTGGTGGAGACTCGCGTGGTATTTGACGGTGAAGGGCTGCCAGGTCTGCAGATTGTCGGTCTGCTCGGGACTGTGGAGTTCCGGATTGCCGCCGCAGCCCGTGAGGTGATAGAGGACGCCGTCGGGTTGAGTCCGCTCGCGACCATCGAAGCTGGTGTCGAGCCGCCAGCGGCCGGAGATTTTCTCGGCCGGATCGCGAACCGGCCCACTGTTGAGTTCGGCGATTCGCACCAACGCGGACGGTCGCGCGCAGGTGTTCGACGATGTTATTCCAGTCGAGATGTCGGCATCGATCACCACCCAGTCCAAGCCCAGCGCGACGGCCATCTCGGTGATGCTGGGTGATTCGAGCGTGACCCACAAACCAAACGCCGGTGTGTCCGACGCGATCTTCTGGCGGAGTTTCCGAATGGCGATCGTCTTCATGCGTGGCCTTGACGACTGATTGGTCTCTGATTATCAATGTGATTTTCAGTGATTTAGAGAGTCTTCTCGGAGACGTCAAGTGGCTACGACATTGGCAGTTGCCGCACAACAAACCTCAGCTTCACCGAGCATTCTCGGCTCGATTTGGGACGTGGTCCGCGAGCGTCGGCTGACGACCGGCGACCAGTTGCCAAGCATCCGAGAACTGGCCGATCGCCTGGAAGTCAAACAGACGGTGATTCGCGACGCGCTGCTTAAGGCCGAGTCGCTAGGGCTGGTCAAAGTTCTGCCGCGAGCCGGGGTCTTCTTGCGCGGCAACGGTCCTCTTCCGAAGTCCGTCGCGATGCACAACTCGTCCGCCGAACCGTTCTTGCCGGGCAGCTTTCAATCCTCGCAACTGTCGGACGAGCACAATGTCCTGCATCTGCTCGACGCGCGGCGGCTGATTGAGATTGAACTCGCGGGACGTGCCGCCAAGCATCGTCGATTGGAAGATCTCCTGCCGGTTCGTCGCGCGCTCGATGCCATGCTGCAATTGCCGAACGACGCCCAGTGGATCGAGCATGTGCAGTTGGATGTTCGGTTTCATGTCGAGATTGCTCGGCTTGGCGGCAATCATGTTCTGCTCGCGGTTCAACGCGCGATGATGGAATCGCTGGTCCCGTACTTGAATGAAGTGCCGCAGTCCCATCAGCGTCGCAGTCTGACGGATCGGTCGCATGTCGCCATCTACGAGGCCCTGGTCGCCAGTGATGTGGAAAAGGCTCGTCAAGAAATGCGGGAGCACCTCAACCTGGCCTACGACAGTCTCCTGAACGACATCCAACAGTCCCCCACCGTCACGCTGGGTTGATGGTCGCGCGGAGAACAACGATGCGACAGTTCCTCTTCAACCTGACTCTCGCCCTGGCGGTGATGCCGGTGGCCGTAGCGCAGGCGGATGATGCCGGGTTAGAATTCTTCGAGAAGAAGATTCGGCCCGTGCTGGTAAAGCATTGCTACGAGTGCCATTCGCATGAGAAGAAGATCAGCGGCGGGCTAGCGCTGGATTCAAAGTCGGGCTGGGAGCAGGGGGGCGACAGCGGACCGGCATTGGTGCCCGGCCGACCGGAGGAATCTCGACTCCTCAAGGCGGTGGAGTGGAGCGATCCCGATTTGCAGATGCCACCGAAGGCGAAAATCAGCGATGCCGAGATCGCGGTTCTGACCGAGTGGATCAAGCGGGGCGCACCCGATCCGCGCACGACGGCTGCGCGGCCCACCCCCGGACTTTCCGGTCCAACATGGTGGTCGCTGAAACCATTGTCGAAATCCGCAGTGCCGCCGGGCACGGCGCATCCGATTGATGCATTCCTGCTCGCAAAGCTTCATGAGCAACATCTCTCGCCGTCGCCCGAAGCGGATCGGGGCACGTTGATTCGCCGACTCACCTTTGACCTGCACGGCCTGCCGCCGACACCGGAGGAAGTGGCGGTGTTTGAGCAGGGCAGCGCCACGCAAGCTTATGAGCGTTTGGTGGACCGACTGCTTTCGTCGCCGCGCTATGGCGAGCGCTGGGCGCGGCATTGGTTGGATGTGGCGCATTATGGCGAGTCGAACGGCTTCGGCATGGACCGCCCGCGACTGGAAGCGTGGCCGTATCGCGATTACGTCATCGCGTCGCTGAATGCTGACAAACCATACGCGCGGTTCGTGCAGGAGCAGCTCGCGGCGGACGCGCTCTTCTCCGATGAACCGGCGCTGACACCGGCGTTGGGCTTTGTGGCGGCGGGGCCGTTCAATCAAAGCGCGCTCGTCGAACAGGTGGACGGCACGGACTGCAAACGCATCGCACTGAACCTCGACCGCGACGACATGGTCGCGAGCACGGCGAGCACGTTCCTCAGCCTCACGGTGCATTGCGCGCGTTGCCACGAGCACAAGTTCGATCCCATCTCCCAGCGAGATTACTACCGCCTGCAAGCCGTCTTCGCGGGCGTGGGGCGCACCGAGCGAGCCTTCGATGCCGACCCGCAACTCCGGGCCGAACGGGCCGCCTTGCGGAGGAAAATTGCAGATCTGGAACAGAATCCCGATGCGCATCCTCCGACCACGGACGAGCGCAACGAACTCGTGAGCGCTCAGGCGGCGTGGGAAAAGTCTCTCGCCGCTGAGTCGGCAATCTGGATGCCGCTGGAAATGGAGCGTATCGCGTCCACGAATCCAGCGACCACATTCACCCGGCTCGACGACAGTACGTGGCTGGCCGCAGGTGAAGCGGCGGACAAGGACTCCTACACGATTCGCGGGAAAGCCACGCTGCCGCGCATGACCGCGCTGCGGCTTGAGGTGTTGCCTGACGACCGTCTGCCGATGCGTGGCCCAGGCCGGCAGGACAATGGCAATCTGCATCTCTCGGAAGTTCGCGTGAGCGTGGCGGGCGCGGATGCTGCGGAAAAGTCTCAGCCTCTCGCCCTGCACAATGCGTCGGCGGATTTCAATCAGAGCGACTACGGCATTGAGCGCGCTGTGGACGGCAATCAGGAAACGGGATGGGGCATCCATCCGCAGATCGGGAAGGTCCATCAGGCCGTCTTCGAGTTGAAGGAACCGCGCGCCACCTCGAGTGGTGCGGTGCTGGTCATCGAACTCGATCAGCTTCACGGCCAGCGTCATCTCATCGGGCGTTTTCGCCTTTCGGCCACGGATAAAGCTCCGCCCGTGCGTGCGCCAACGCTGCCGGTCGAAGTGCTCACCACCATCGCCCAACCGGAATCCGAACGCACGGATGCCGGTCGCAAACAGCTCTTCGATACGCATCGTCTCGTGTTCCTCAAGCAGCAATTCGCGCGCATGCCCGCCGAGCGAAAAGTCTGGGCCATCGCGGCGGACTTCGCGCCGCTGCGCAACTACAAACCGACGAAGGAACCGTATCCCATCGCCGTGTTGCGACGCGGTGACATCAAACAGCCGCTCACGCCGGTCGAGCCGGGCGCACTCACGGCGGTCAGCACGCTGCGTCCAGAGTTTGAACTCGCCAATCCCCAGGACGAAGCCGCCCGCCGCGCCGCGCTTGCTCGCTGGATCACCGCGCCGGAGAACATGCTGACTTGGCGCAGCATCGTGAATCGTGTGTGGCATTGGCACTTCGGGCGCGGCATCGTGGATACGCCCAATGACTTTGGCCGCATGGGTTCACCGCCCACGCATCCTGCGCTGCTCGACTGGCTCGCCGTGGAGTTTCGCGACGATGGCGGTTCCTTGAAGCGACTCCACAAGCTCATCGTCACCAGCGCCGCGTATCGGCAGGTCTCCACGCATCGCGAAGACGCCGCGCGCATCGACAGCGACAACCGCTTTCTCTGGCGCATGAACCGTCAGCGGCTCGATGCCGAGAACGTGCGGGATGCCTTGCTCGCCGCCAGCGGGAAGCTCGACCTGACGATGGGTGGACCTTCGGCGATGCAGTTCCAGTTCGACGATCCGAACAAGGAAGTCACCCCGCGCATCGACTACGGCGCGTTCGATCCAGACAGCCCCGCCAGCTATCGACGCAGCGTCTATCGCTTTCTCTTCCGCAACCTCAACGACCCGCTGCTGGATGCCTTTGACGCCGTGGACCCATCGCTCTCCACGCCGAAACGCCATGCCACTATCACGCCGCTGCAAGCGCTCTCGCTTTGGAACAACCGTTTCGTCCTGCGCCAATGCGAGCACCTCGCCGCACGCCTCGAACGTGACGCCGATGGACTTGAGCCGCAAGTCGCGCGTGCGTTCCGCTTGCTGTGCTCCCGCGCTCCGACGCCCGCCGAGTTAGCGCTGCTCATCGATCATGCCCAGCGACACGGCCTCGCCAACGCCTGTCGCGTGCTCGTGAACTCGAACGAGTTCCTGTTTGCGAACTGACCCTCTCCTCAAGAGCCACTCCATGAAACCGATCATTACCACTCGCCGCGACTTTCTTCAGCAATGCGGTGGTGGTTTCGGTTCCGTTGCGCTCGCTTGGTTGATGCAGGAGCAAGGTCTGCTCGCGGCCGATGCGTCTGCGGCGGCGACGCATCGGCCGCATCATCGGCCACGCGCGAAGCAGGTCATCCAGCTCTTCATGCTCGGTGGCGCGAGTCAGTGTGACACGTTCGATTACAAGCCGGAGTTGCAGCGGCGCGGCGGTGAGCAAGTGGACTTCACCATCACCGGAGGCACCGTCGGCTCACCGGGGCCGTTGCTGAAAAGCCCGTGGGAGTGGCGGCAGCACGGCCAGTGCGGACGCTGGGTGAGCAACGCTCTGCCGCATCTCGCGGAGTGCGTGGACGACATGGCCTTCCTCATGGCGATGAACGCCCCCACCAGTGAGCACAGCGCCGGGCAGACCATGCAGACCAGCGGCTTCGTGATTCCCGGCTTCCCAACCATCGGTGCGTGGGTGAGCTACGCGCTGGGCAATCTCACCGACAATCTGCCAGTCTTTGTCGCGCTGCCTGACCCCGTGGGATTGCCGTGGACGGGCAAGGCCGCGTGGACGAACGGTTTTCTTCCCGCGATCCATCAGGGGACGATGCTCAACCCCGCCGCCGAGAATCCCGTGCCCGACTTGTTTCCACCCAAGAGCGCCGGATTTATCAACGCCGCCAGCGAGCGTGACGGACTCGATCTGCTCGCGAAGCTCAACCGTGTGCAACTCCAGCCGGGTGACTCACGGCTCGAAGCGCGCATCGCCAGCTATGAACTCGCCGCGCGCATGCAGCTTGCCGTGCCCGATGTGCTCGATCTGCGAGGCGAGACCGAGGCGACCAAGACACTCTACGGCTTCGGCAACGACAAGACCGAGCCGCTAGGTCGCAACTGCCTCATCGCGCGACGGCTCATCGAACGCGGCGTACGCTTTGTGCAACTCTGGTGCGGCTCCGGCCTCGGCGGTGCGGCGGGCAACTGGGACAACCACGGCGACATCTTCCCCGGCTCAGATTTTGAGAAGATGTGCATCCGCTCGGATCAACCCGTCGCCGGACTGCTGCACGACCTCAAAGCGCGCGGCCTGCTGGATGAAACCGTCGTGTTTTGGACCACCGAGTTTGGCCGCACGCCCTACAGTCAGGCCAGCAAAGGCCGCGACCACAACGGCAACACCTTCGTGAGTTGGATGGCCGGCGGCGGCATTCAGGGTGGCGTCACTCACGGCGAGAGCGACGAGTTCTCTTTCAAGGCCGCCGTCAATCCGACGATGTGTTACGACCAGCACGCTACGCTGTTGCACCTGCTGGGCTTCGATCACACACAGCTCACCTTCCGGCACAATGGTGCCGACCGCCGTCTCACCGACGTGCATGGCCATGTCGTCACGGAACTCCTCGCCTGAGACTCAAGAAACTTGGGTTCGGGATTGAGCAAGGTGGCAATCAACGCCAGATCGCTCAGGTCTCGTCCCTACCACGCGCGGCGATGAGCTTGGCGGCTGCGCCCCCTTCCCGCTGCATAGGTCGTGCTTCCGGCGATTCATTGCCAAGAATGCCGTTGTGCGAGCACTGATCTCATGCGATGCGTCCCGGTGGGTGATCGGTGTCACGTTGGATGACGACTTGGGCCGGATTGATCGCTTGGAATTTTCCTTTGTTGGCTGTGATCTCGAACGCTTGGGGGACGGATTCCAGACCGTCCAGCATGTGCGTGATGGTCGAGTTGAGATGGACGCGGCCGGAGGCGACGAGGCGGACGGTGTGTTCGAGGTGGGCTTGCGTGCTGATATCTGGGAAGAGGTAGCGCAGGCTGCGTTCGCGCAGCAGATCGACGTTCAATTCCAGGGGACCGCCGAACCAGGAGACGCCGATCACCTTGCCGCCCGACCGTGCGGCGTCGATGGCTTGTCGCAATGTTTGTGTGCCGGCTAATCCTTGTTTCGGGCTGCCGCCGGCGCACTCGAAGACAACGTCGGCCCCGTTGCCGTCGGTCAAATCGCGGATGACAGCAAGGACATCGCAGGTCCGAGCGTTCAGAGCGTGGTCCGCGCCGAGTTCTTTCGAGATGCGGCAGGACTCCTCGCGCACATCCACAGTGATAACCAAGCCCGCTCCGCTGATGCGTGCGATTTGCAGGCACTCCAGCCCCATGCTTCCCTGGCCGAAGATGACCACCGAATCGCCCATCTGAATCGCGGCGGTTTCGACGGCGGCGATGCTGTCGCTCAGCGATTGCAAACAGGCGGCCTCGCTGTCCGAGATGCAGTCATCGACTTTGACCAGCGCGATCTCCGGCAACGAGGCCACTTCGCTGAAACAACCCGGCTGGTCAAAGCCGATGACCGGTCCTTTGCGGCACAGAGAGCTGCGCTCGGACAGACACAACGAGCATTTCTCGCAAGGGAGTTTCGCTCGCGCGGCCACACGGTCTCCGACTTGGAAACGACTGACGCCGGGACCGGTCTCGATGATGCGGGCGCAGAACTCATGGCCGAACAATTGGATGGGGGCCTCGGTTTCGAGCCGACGTTTCACGCGATCGTAAGCCAACGTCGGAATGCCGAAGGCAAGCTGGGCCTCGGTGACGCTCGGCTGCACGCACAGCGGCTCCACGAGAACATGTCGTGGTCGCAGTTCGGGCACGGGAACTTCATCGAGCCGCAGATCGCCGAATCCATAAAACCGCCACGCTTTCATGACACGTTCTCCTGACGATTGAACTTTTGCAGGCTGTGACAATCCGGCGCGACGAGGCCGCGGTTGCCGCCGGCCGACATCACGACCTCAGCGACGTAGACATCGCCGCGCGAGTCGATGCAGATGTCGTGCGGCGCGAAGAAGTCGCCGGGAGCGGTCGGGTTGTCGCCGCCGCCCCAGCGTGTCAGCAGTTCGCCGCGCGAGTCAAACACGCTGACGCGCCCGCCGGTTGCATCCGCAGAGGGAGCCGACGTGCCGGGCCACATGCCGGCGCGGTAGCCCAACTCGGCAACGAACAGGTTGCCCGCAGCATCAAACGCAACTTGGCACGGGCGGGCGATGTCGGTTCGCTCGTCGAGGAACTTTCCGTCCGCCGAGAAGAGTTGGATGCGGCTGTTTTCGCGATCGGCGACGAACACCGTTCCGTTTCGATCGACGGCGATCCCGTGCGGAACCCGAAACTGTCCCGGCCCCGTGCCCGGTTCGCCCCAAGAGAACAGCAGTCGGCCGTCGGGCGCGAACTTGTGAACGCGGGCGTTGCCGTAGCCGTCGGTGACGTAGATCTCGCCAGCGGCGGAGAGCGCGACGTTGGTTGGAAAGTAGAACGGCGGCCCGGCGTGTCGGATCGTGCGAAAGTCGATGCTCGTCGCGCCGGTGTCTGACGGCTGGCCGCTCGTGCCCAGCGTCATCAGTAGCGTTCCATCGGATGCAAACTTTCGGACGGTGTGGTCGAGATCATCGGTGCAATAGACGGCATCGTCTGGCCCGATCGTGATGCCGTGCGGCCGCGCGAACACGCCTTCGCCCCACGCGGTCAGAAACGTGCCGTCGCGATCAAACACCATCAGCGGATGCTCGCCGCGATTGAAGACGAACACGCGGTCGCGCGAGTCGGTCGCGACCGCGGCGACTTCCGTCCAACTCCAACCGAGCGGCAGTTTCGCCCAGCGGTCATTGGCCTCAGGGCCGACCTCCCGGCCCAGCGGATTCTTCATGCCAAAATCCCCTTCACGATGTGCGCTTCGAGAACGCCGGTCAGTCGCTCTCTCAGACCGTTCTCCAGGATGAATAACTGATCGTGGCGCAGGCCGAGCAGGTGCAGGATCGTCGCGTGCCAGTCGGCGACGCTGACGCGGTTCTCGACGGCGGCGAGACCGAGTTCGTCGGTGGCTCCGTAAGTGGTTCCGCCCTTGATGCCGGCACCGGCCATCCAGGTGCAGAAGGCGTTCTTGTTGTGATCGCGCCCCGCCTTGCGCTCGTCCTTGTCGGGCGGCAATTGAGCAATCGGGAGCCGTCCGAACTCTCCGCCCCACACGACGAGCGTGCTATCGAACAGCCCGCGCTGTTTCAGATCGCGCAGCAACGCGGCGATCGGTTGGTCGGTTCGCTCGCATGCCTTCTTCATGTCCGTCGCCAGCGCGGTGTGGTTGTCCCAAATCTGGGCGTTGATGTAGAGCTGTACGAAACGCACGCCACGCTCGACCAATCGGCGGGCGATGAGACAGCGGCGACCGTACGAGTCGGTTGGCTCGCGACCGATGCCGTACATCTCCTGAATCGCCGGACTCTCTTGCGTGATGTCGAGGGCGTCGCTGGCCGCCAACTGCATCCGCGCCGCCAGTTCGTAGCTGGCGATGCGGGCCTCCAAGATCGGTTGGCCGGGCCGTTGACGCAGGTGTCGTTGATCGAGTCGCGACAGCAGCTCGCGCTCCACCCGCACCACATCCGCCGGCCGATCGACCTCGGCGCGAAGGTTCAGTACCGGCGAGCCTGTCGAACGAAAACGAGTCCCCTGAAAGGTCGGCGGCAGGAAGCCCGCCTGCCAATTCTCCACGCCGTTGATCGGCAGACCCAGCGGATCATCGAGCACGACGTAGGCCGGGAGATTGGCGCACTCACTCCCCAGGCCGTAAGCCACCCACGCGCCGAGAGTCGGCCTGCTCGGACTCATCTTGCCCGACTGAATCAGGTAAATCGCCGGCTCGTGGGTCAGGTTCGTTGTGTGCATCGACCGGATGAGCGCGATGTCATCGACTTGCCGAGCGAGGTGCGGCAACGCTTCGGAGACCCACATGCCGCACTGTCCGTGCTGAGCGAACTTGAACGGACTGCGCATCAGCGCGCCGGCGCTCTGAGGGTTCTCGACCTCGCCCGCGATCTTGTCGAAGTAGGTCTGGCCGTGGTGCTCGTCGAGGAACGGTTTTGGATCAAACAGGTCCATTTGACTTGGACCACCGTTCATAAAGAGGTGAATGACCGACTTCGCCTGCGGCTCGAAATGCGGCTGGCGTGGTTTGACGTCGGATGGTGGAGCGCCCGCATCGTCGAACGCGAGGAGCTTTGATCCGCGCGCGGCATCCTGTCCCAGCAAATACGTCAGTGCCGCTCCGCAGAGGCCGCTGGAGACTCGCTGAAACAAATTCCGGCGAGTCAGTGACTGTGTCGCCGTTCGTTGTTTTGGTTCGGACATCGTTTCACGTCTTTCGTCGATGAACCGCGTTGATCTCTGGGTAGCCACGCTCGCCAAGAGCGTGGGGGAAGTCGCGGAAAACCCACGCTCTTGGCGAGCGTGGCTACTCAATACCTAATCCACATACAGGAAGCTCGCTGAGTTCATGATCGCGTGACAAAACGCCGTCAGAGCATTGCGCGGGGCGGCGGCCGGGTTCTTAGCCCAGTTCGCCGCGAGTTTGTTCAAAGCCTCCACGCCGATTTGTCGTTCTTCGTCAGTCGGTGGTCTGCTCAAGGCCAGCCAGTAAACCCGCTCGACTTGCTTTGCCGGATCGGTCCCAGCCTCGCTGAAAACTCGCGACGCGAAGTGCTCGGCAAGCTGATAGACCATCCCGTTATTCATCAGATGCAGAGCCTGTGGAGCAACGATGGAGTCACGCCGCTCGATGCAGTTGGGGTTCATCTGTGGGAAGTCGAAGTTCTCCAGATGCGTGGCAAGCTGCTTCCGCGCTTGCCGCACATAGACGAGCCGCCGCCAGCCGCGCGCGGTGCCCACCGGCGTCACCAGTCCGTCGGCGCGAACGGCAACGGCATCGGGCGGGCCGAATCGAGTCTCGTCCAGACGACCGGCGACCAGCAGCAGCGAGTCGTAGAGTGCCTCGGCATCCAGACGAACCAGCGGCATGCGCGAAACCAGCGTGTTCTCTGGATCGACTTTCTCTTGGTTCGCCGTCACGGCAGAATTTTGTCGGTAGGTGGCACTGGTCATCATCAAGCGGTGTATGGCCTTGAGACTCCAGCCTTGCCGGACGAACTCCTGCGCCAGCCAGTCGAGCAACTCTGGATGCGAGGGTGGCGAGCCGGCCTTGCCGAAGTTTCCCAGCGTCTTGACGAGGCCCGTCCCAAAGTGGTGCTTCCAGATTTGGTTCACTTGCACGCGCGCGGTCAGCGGATGGTCCGGCCGAGTCAGCCACTTGGCAAACGCCAGCCGCCGACCTGTCTGCTTCGCGCCCGGCCAGGGAGGTTGCACGTCGAAGGGAGTCTTGCCGTCCGTCAGCATCGAAGGCACGCCCGGCCCGACCAGACGACCGGGACTCAGCGGATCACCACGACGATAGAGGTAGGTCGGCGACGGTCGGCCGCGATCCCACAGCGCCTGAATTCGCGGCTCTGGCAGTCGCTGACCTGCGAGCGCTTTCACTTGGTCCTCGGTTCCCGCCTTCGCCTTCGCCGCAGTGATCTCCTGATCGAGCTTCGCATTGTGTGCCTCCCACGCTTGCCGTTCCGCCGTCGTGACGAACGGCAGATGCCGCCCGCCGAGCACATCCTGACTGAGCGGAGCTGTTCCCGAAAAGAGGTCGGGCTTGAGCCAGTCGTATTCGTCGTAAGCCCCCTTGAAGACATCCACCAGCCGATAGTAGTCGCGATGCGGAATCGGATCGAACTTGTGGCTGTGACAGCGGGCACACTTCAACGTCAGGCCCATGACCGCCGAGCCGAGCACGTCGATCTCGTCAGCGATCACCTCGATGCGATCCGGAGCGTAGCCGGTGATGTTCGCCCAAGTGCCATCGGGAGCCATGCGCAGGAACGCCGTCGCGACGAGGTTGTCGTAGATCTCCGCGGTGATTTCCGGAGCGTGTTCGTAGTCGGCCAATTCGTCGCCGGCAATTTGTTCCAGCAGGAACCGATTGAATGGCTTGTCGGCATTGAGCGAACGAATAACGTAATCGCGGAATCGCCAAGCGTGAGGCCGGGGCAGGTCTTGCTCGCGCTTCCCTTCGGAGTCCGCGTAGCCGGCCAAGTCCAGCCAGTAGCGGCCCCACCGCTCGCCGTACCGGGGCGATTCGAGCAATCGGTCAATCAGTTTCTCGTACGCTTTGGGATCGCGGTTGGCGAGAAAGGCTTCGATCTCGGCGGGTTCAGGAGGCAAACCGGTCAGATCGAAATACGCTCGCCGCATCAGCGCGGCTCGGTCGGCTTCCGGCGCGAAACCGAGTCCCTTCAGCTCCAACTTTTGCAGGATGAAAGCGTCGATGGAGTTGCCGACCCGCGCGGCATCGCGCACGCTCGGCACCGCAACCGGCTGCGGCGCACGGAACGCCCAGAAGTCTCGCTCCGCGTCGCTCACCAGTGGATCAGGTGTTGCGGTTGCGATGTCTGGTTCGATGGCGACTTCGAGTGCTCCCGCCGCGATCCACTTCGCAAACGTTTCGATCTCGTCCGGTTCGATCGGCTTGATGCTCACTTCCACGAGCCGACCGCGCGGCGGCATCTCGCCCGCGCGAATCTTCTGGATGACCCGGCTCTCGTCAGCCTTGCCCGGAACGATCGCCGGTCCCGACTTGCCCCCGCGCAGCATCGCGGCCTTGGTTCGCAAATCCAGTCCCGCCTCTTGCCGGTGCAGTCCGTGGCAGGCCGAGCAACGGCGCAGCATGATCGGGATGATGTCGTGCTGGTTGAGCGTCGCCGATGGCTCGGTGGTTTTTCCACCTTCGCCTGTGCCCGACTTCGCGCCAGCCGTGATCCAACGCTGAATGGCTTTGATCTCAACTTCACTCAGGCGATCCTTTTCATCCGGTGGCATCTCGCCACTATGAACCTTCTCGTAGAGCAGACTCTTATCCGGCTGACCGCGCACGATCGCTAGCCCAGACTCACCTCCCTTGAGAACTCCGGCGACCGTCCGCAGATCAAGATCCGCCTTACGCGTCTCGCCGCCGTGACAGCGCACGCATTTCGCGCGGAACAACGGCTGGATGTCCGCCTCAAAAGTCGATCCGCGAACAGACTCGTTCGACTTGCCGGACTTCGCGTCGTCTGCGCAAACGAACGCGTGGCTCGCCATTGTCAGGGCGACCATGAGCATCACAATTGAAGAGCATCCGCGCGGCATGACGAGTCCGATTCGTACTCTGGCACAACATCTCATGTGTCGCAAAGTACACGGCGCAGTCCACAGAGAACATGCACAGTTGGCCCAAAGTCTTTCCATTTCGGACAGACCGGCGAGAGCACATCACCGCGCCTTTTCACGCCGCCGGGACTGCGGTAGGTTGAGTCCAGGTTGCTGATCAGCCGCAGGGCGCTAGCCCCGGTTTGAACCGGAGGTTAGCGCGTTCCGGCTGATGTGTTCGACCTGAAATTCAAGCGGTGACAAAGCAGTAGCATTCCAGAGGCAGGACCATGCACGCGACACAACGACCTCGAAAACCTGCGGCGGAGACGGCTCCACCCGCATCAAATGCTCTCCCGCAATTGGAAGATCAAAGTTACCTGGCCTACCTGCGTCCGACTCCGCGGCCGTTCCTGCATTTCGCCTCAGGCCACTTCCCGGCCAACACGGTCACGCAACCCCATTGTCATTCCTGCATCGCATTGCACGGCTGCCTGCAAGGCCCGCTCACTCTCTGTACGACCGAAGGGAATATGCCCCTGGAAGCCGGTGTGTTCTATTTGATCGGTCCAGGGCTGCGCCATTCGTGGCGCAACGACGGCCGACAGACGGCCGCGACTCTCAGCGTGCTGCTGGACACGGCTCAAACGGGCCGCTGGCCCGTGGGTGCTGGCGTCGAAAGTTGCTGCCGCGAGTTGCACTCACAGACACGCGGCCTGCATCGCTTCATGACATCCGGCGACCAAGATTTGCATCACAGCTTCTGGCTCGTCGCGGATCACCTCACCGCCGAACAGCCGCGCGAGCCACTCGCGCTGACCGGCGGACTGCTGGCCATTCTCGGTCAGATCAAGGAGCGACTGTGCGGCGCTCCGAATCCTTTGGACCCCGATCTCGATGCCGCCAAACAGATCCGTCGCCTGCTGCTGGCGCGAGTGCGGGACCGCCTGAGCATCCGCCAGATCGCTCGCGAGGTCGGGACGAGTCCCACACGAGCCAAAGAATTCTTCCGCGAGGCCTTCGGTTGCGGAATCATGACCTACTTCAATCAGTTGAAAATCTGGCAGGCCAAGCGACTGCTCAACGACCCGTCGCTCACCGTGGAACAGGTGAGTCATCAACTCGGCTTTTCCAGCCCGTCGTACTTCAGCCGAGCATTCCTCAACCACACGGGCGAAACGCCAACCACTTATCGTCAGGCCAGCCGTCGCGATGGGCGGACCACGGATGAAATTGAGCCGAATGTTTTGAGGAGATCGGTTTAATCATTGTCCGTGCGGAATGGCGAAGCGGGCAACCCAACAGCGTTGGTCAAATTGCCGTCGGGGTTGTCGGCCCAGGAGTATCGAACGGCGACCGGAGTGGCGACATCCTGGCTGGAAACCAAAACGTGAACTCCCTGGATGCGGGCGCTGCCCGGTCGCCACTGCTGGTCCGCGCCGCAGATCAAGAAGCCTTTCCGTTCGTCTCCGTTGAAAGTCAGTCCGCCGTCGGTATGGCGGAAGGTCAGCTCGATCGTGTTGCCGGTCACCTTGAAGCCGGAGTAGATCGGGCCGGACCACGGAATTCGTTCGCCATAAACTTCGGCTCGTGCCCACAGTGCGAGTCGTTCGCCGAACGCTCGTTTGTTGCGCGGGTGGATGCCGGTGGCTTCGCCGATGTCCGTGCTGACGATCATTCCGGTGCGCGGCACCGCGAGCGATTGCAGTTGGCCTTCGCGGACAAGTCGCCAGCCGGTCAACTGCGGCGAGCGGGACGACGTCTCGAAGTTCGGAAGCTGGACCGACGCGAACGGCAGTTGGTCGTTTTGCCAACGAGTTCGCCAATCGCGAATCAGCAACGGCAGTTGATGGCGGTAGAGCCGCGCGTAGTCTTCGGTTTGAGCGTTGAACTCCCCCTGATAACAAATCACGCCGCGCATCGAATACGGAACGAGCGGCGCGATCATGCCGTTGAACATCACGCCCGGATGCGCCGGCTGCTCGCGCGGAGCGATTGGAACTTTTGGCTCGCGTGGGACAGGCTTCTTCTCGGCCTTGGCTTTCTCGGCAGCTTCCTTCCACGCGGCCAACTCTTTCTCGTAGGCGGTCTTCGCAGCGACCGGATCAAATTCGGCGGACTTCCTTTCCCACGAGGCGAGCAACTCTTGTAACTCCGTTCGATCC
Organism: Candidatus Kuenenia stuttgartensis; assembly: GCA_945904015.1. Taxonomy (GTDB): domain Bacteria; phylum Planctomycetota; class Planctomycetia; order Planctomycetales; family Planctomycetaceae; genus SXKJ01. The sequence continues at coordinate 82,248 of CAMDPK010000004.1, forward strand.
TGCTGCGCGTCGAGACTCGTCCAAGCTTCAACCGGCGTGCTGCCGAGAGCGGACGTGATCACACCGACCGGGACACCAAGTTTTTGATGCAGTTCGCGGCCGAAGTAATACGGCACAGCCGCGACATCATCGACGGTGGTCGGGCTGAGCACGAGCCAGTTGCCGTGGCAGTCCTCTTTCGGCGTTTGCGAGACCGCGCGGGCGACAGTGAAAATTCGCAGGCCAGGATAATTCGCAAGCGGCTGTTCTTTGGCGAAGTCGGTCGTCGTCGGCATGATGTGGACCATGTTCGACTGACCGGACGCCAGCCAGACTTCGCCGATCATCACGTCGTTGACCGTGAGTTTGTTCTTCCCTTTCACGGTGAGCGTGTGCGGCCCGCCGGCTGCGAGCTTGTCGAGTTGGATGAGCCACTTGCGATCCGCTCCGGCCGTGACGGTTTTCGACTGATCCGCGATGGCGACCGTCACTTCCTCGCCGGGTTCCGCCCAGCCCCAGATCGGCACTGGCGCATCGCGCTGCAAGACCATGTGATGCGCGAAGATGGCCGGCAGCTTCACAGCCGCCGAAGCGTGTGAGCCAATCAGCAGACTCGCGACGAGGAGCGCCACTCCAATGTGGCGGCGGCACTCCGTGACGCCGCGTCCCGCCGCGGAGCGTCGGGACCACAGACGCAACAATCTCATGGCAGCACCTCGAAGGAATAGAGCCGAGCGTAGTGCAGTTGAAAACGCAGCTTCACCGTGCGGCCTTTCAACGATGCGAAGTCGTTCTTGCCGCGCCAACTGACTTCTTGGCGACCGGATTGCTCGGATGCTTCACGAGCAGATTCAGCCGCCGCGTCAGGCCGGTCATCGACTCCACAACGTAGTCATCGACCAGCACCTGGGCCTGATTGCCGACGGCAATGGTTTCGTCAGCCCTTGTGACGCTCGGCAGCACGACGCTCACCGACAGTGCCAGCACGAAGGCGGCGACACGCGGGATTGATCGGCACGGCAGGCTCAGCATGGCAGGCTCGTTTCTCAAGGCGGGAGAATGGGGCGTTGATCGGCGCGAGTCTAAACAATACGTCCCGAGGTCATCCAACAATTCGACCCGATGTGGAAGAAGCGATAGATTGCCAAGCCGCTTCCATCGCTCAGTCCCCAACGAGGATTCACTTCATGCTCAAGCACGTTCTGGTTCTGCTGCTCATCATGTCATCACTGGGCGATGCGCAAACCGAGTTGTCGGGGCAAGAGCAGCCCCGCACCGGTCCGATTGCGTTTCGCATCGAGCACAGCGTCATTTTGACCAGTCCGAAAGAATTGCACTTCGCACAATCCCGCGCGGCACTCGTGCCTGGCAATCCGACGCGCATACTGCTGACGACACAGCAGATTGAGAAGGTCGGTTCGCATGGCTACCGCGATCTGTTCGCCGTGGAGACCAGCGACGGCGGCAAAACGTGGAGTCCGCTGGAAAGCATCGAGAGCCTGAAGCGGAGACGAATGCCGGAAGGCCACGATCTCGTGATCGGCGATGTCTGTCCGCAGTGGCACGCAGCGACTGGCGTGGTCCTCGCGACGGGGAAGACGTTCGGCTTCGACGGCGGCACCAAAGAGAATCGCGGCTTCGAGCGTGTGTCATACGCGACCTATTCCCCGGCGACCAAACAGTGGAGCGGCTTGAAACTGTTGGCTCTGCCGAAGGTCGATCACGAAGATAAAGAAATCCTCGAACCCAACGCCGGCTGTCATCAGCGCTTCGATTTGCCCAACGGCGAAATCCTGCTACCGATTCGCTACCGCAAAGACCCGAAGACTCGGCATTACACGACGATCGTCGCGCGCTGCACCTTCGACGGCGAAACGCTGAATTACCGGGAGCACGGTTCGGAGTTCACGATCCCCCGTGAACGCGGTTTGTACGAACCGTCCGTCACCGGCTACCGAGACCGCTATTTCCTAACGATGCGCGCCGATCATTCAGCGTTCGTTGCCCGCAGCAAGGACGGATTGAACTACGAGCCGTTCATCGAGTGGGCCTACGACGACGGACAAATCCTCGGCAGCTACAACGCTCAGCAGCATTGGGTCGCTCACAGCGACGCGCTGTATCTCGTTTACACGCGGCGCGGAGCGAACAACGATCACGTCTTTCGGCATCGCGCGCCGCTGTTCATCGCGCGCGTGGATCTCGACCGCCTGTGCGTGCTGCGCGAGACCGAACAAATCCTGATGCCCGAAACCGGACTCGACCTTGCCGGTGGTTTCGGAGTCGTCGATGTCAATCCGAGCGAAACTTGGATCGTCAGTTCCGAAATGGGCTTCCCGAAGAATCGTCTGGAAGAGCCCAATCGCATCCGGCTGGCGAAGCTGCGGTGGACTCACCCGAACAAATTCTTCGCACCGGCAAAACCCACACACTAACCCGACGACTGAGACGACTCACATGCGAGTCCTGCCTTCTTGCCTGCCCTGGCTGTTCGCTCTTGTCATGACCGGTCGCGGAGAGCCTGTGAATGAATTGGTAGCTGAACTCGCCAGAGTTCAGTTTTCGCGGCGAATTCTGAAGTCTGGCGACTTCAGCTACGAATAATTCACAGCCTCGGAGCGGCGGCCGAACCGCTCGCTGAGCGATTGGCTTATCGGCCGCCCGTTGTGGAAGGCGACATCGCGAAGATTGATCTCGACCGGCTGTCGTTGCCGCCGTGGCCGAGTTGCAAGCACGTCTCACGGAGATCGACAAACTCCGCAAGCAAATCAAGGAACTCAACAAACACCACGAGAAACGCCGCCGCAAACTCGAACAGGAAATCCTGGATCGCACAGCAGTCATTCTGATCTGAGCCAACAGTACAAAGTGTTCCGCGACACACATCGAGCAGCGCTGCGGCGCAGTTTTTGTTTCCGTCTGCCTGCTTGAAGAAGGCTGCTTCGTTCGACCGGAGCCAAGTCACGAAGATCGCGGGATTGCGTCCGGCGGATTTCCAAAGATTCCGTGTAAGATTTTCACGGGTTGGGGACTGGTCCCTGTTGAGGAAACGAATGCCGCCTTCGCCGGAAACTCGGTTGAGTCTTGTCGTGCGCTTGAGGAGCGTTCGCGATGAAGCGGCGTGGGCGGAGTTTTTGGCGGTTTATGAGCCGTTGATTCTGCGACTGCTGCGAAAGCATGGCTTGCAAGACAGCGACTCGCGGGATGTGTGTCAGCAGGTGCTCGCGGCGGTGGCGAAGGACATTGAACAGTGGAAACCGGACGGAGCAAAGGAGTCGTTTCGGCGGTGGTTGTTTCAGATTGCTCGGAACCGAGTCATCAAGTTTCTGGTCAAGGAGCGGCGTGGTCTCATCGTGAAAGGTGGCACCGACACGCTGCGTGTGCTGGATGCTTTGCCGGATTCAAACGCATCATTGTCGGCGGAGTTTGAAAAGGAATATCGCCAGCAACTGTTGCTGTGTGCGGCTGAGCAGATTCGTGGTGAGTTTCGCGAGACGACATGGCAAGCGTTTTGGCGGACGTGCATTGATGGCTGCTCGGTGGCGGAAGTCGCGGAGGAATTGGGAACATCGGTCGGAAACGTGTATGTCGCGCGCAGCCGGATCATGGCTCGACTGCGTGTGCTGGTGAGTGAGTTGCAGGCGGTGTCGTAGTGGGTGTTTCAAGGCCGTAGCCACACTCGCCAGAGTGTGGGCGAATGTTGCGAAAACCCACGTTCTGGCGAACGTGGCTACATCCGAAGTTGGGCTATCCCCCATGAACGTCCCTGAAAAAACGTGTGATGCGGAGCGGTTGCGGCTGTTGTTGGCCGATCAATTGCCGGAGTTGTTGCAGGCGGAAGTCGCTGAGCATGTGGCTCAGTGCGCAGAGTGCCGAGCGAAATTGGAGTCGTTCGCCGGGGACGTGGGTTGGTGGTCCGAGGTTGAATCGTGCTTGCGAACGAATGCGGAACACGTCGGCGAATCGAGCGGTACATCTTCATCGCTCAATGAATCGCGAACATCGGACGAATCGTTTGCGGCGGACTTCGTCGTTGATTTCTTGGAGCCGTGCGATCAGCCGACCGCGCTGGGGCGGCTCGGTGAGTACGAGATTCTGGAAGTGATCGGACGCGGCGGAATGGGGATCGTGCTGAAAGGATTTCAGCGCGAGTTGGGTCGGTACGTCGCGGTGAAGGTGATGGCTCCGCATTTGGCGGCGAGCGGGGCGGCTCGGCAGAGATTTGTTCGTGAGGCGCGGGCGGCGGCGGCGATTGTGCATCCGCATGTCATGCCGATTCATGCGGTCTGCACGTCGGCTCGGTTGCCGTATCTGGTGATGCCGTGCGTGGCGTGCGAGTCGTTGCAGCAGCGGATCGACCGGCAAGGGCCGCTCGATGTCATCGAGATTCTGCGGATCGGAATGCAGGCGGCTCACGGATTGGCGGCGTCGCACGCGCAGGGGTTGGTACATCGCGACGTGAAGCCGGCGAACATTCTGTTAGAGAAGGGCGTCGATCGCGTGATGCTGACCGATTTCGGTTTGGCTCGCGCGGCGGACGATGCGTCGCTGACGCGCACCGGAGTCGTGACCGGCACGCCGCAGTACATGTCGCCGGAACAATCGCGCGGCGAGTCGATTGATGCGCGATCGGACCTGTTCAGTTTGGGGAGCGTGTTGTACGCGATGTGCGCGGGCCGCCCGCCGTTCCGTGCGGAGACCACGCTGGCTGTATTGCGGCGCATCACGGACACGCAGCCGCGGCCGATTCGCGAGATCAATCCGGCTGTCCCCGAATGGCTGGAGCGCATCGTCGGCCGGTTGCACGACAAGTCGGCAGAGCAGCGCTTCGCCAGCGCGAGCGAAGTCGCCGAACTGTTAGAGCAATGTTTGGCTCATGTGCAACAACCGACCGTGACGCCGCTGCCCGAGTGTGTGCGACACATCAGCCGGAACGCGCTAGTGTCCGGTTCTGCAATTCGTGGCGAACCGGACGCGAGCGCGTTCCGGCTGATGAGGTTGGATCGTCGAATAGTGATCGTGGCGTCGGCAGTGGTCTGCTTGTTAATCGTCGTCGTTCAACTCGTGATTCACCGAGCGGCTACCACGCACCCGCGCAGCGACGAATCTCTGGCGGCGTCGGTCAGCGACAACGCCAATCTCTCGGACGAAGCGGTCACGCAGGAATCGCAGACATTGAACGACGACTTGTGGGAACTCGAACAACGAGTCTCGCAAGATTGGGATGATCGAGACTTGTAGCCGGGGCACTCCGTGACCCGGCAGCGGCGTCACGGAGTGCCGCCGCCACATCGACCACCGAGTCACGGAGTGCCTCGGCTACATCAACAAGGAAACCGAACCATGAAAATCAAATCGACTGTGTGGATAGCTTGCATCGTCATTCCTCTCGCATTGGTTGTTTTGCTGTTGCGATTTCGGGTGGAACGGATGGCCGTGGCGCAAGAGGCAGCGCAAGCAACGGAGAAACGCGAAGCCGCTGTCGCTCCCGCAGATCTACCCACGGTGGAGTTTCCGGCTACCAAAGAGGGCGTGACCGACGCGCCGAAGGCAGGCTCGGCGGACTTTGCGCTTCCTGAAATTCTGGAGCCGGAGCCGGCAAAACCGACCATCGATCCATTCGACGCGAAGCCGAACGACAACGCGCCGGCGGCGACCGATCGTCCGATTGGTCCGATCAAAAAAGCCAACGTCCGTATTGTTCCTGTCCAAATCCAGAGCCTGAGATCGGAAGTCCGATTCACGGAAGCCTATCGCTTGAAGAATCAAGACGCGGCACGCATCGCGGAAGTATTGAAGAGGATCGTTCCCGAGTTGGAGATCACTCACGACCCGGCGACCGATTCGGTCATCATTCAAGAGATGACGCCGAAGATGCGCGAGTTCGTCACAGAAGTCATTCAACGACTCAGTGCCGCTCGTCAAGAACCGCTGACTCCCCAGCCGAGCACGCCGGGTGCGACCCCGGTTCTCACCCAGCCGTTGCTGGACCATCCCACGCTACTGCCAAATCGAAGCCCTGTGCCCAACCCTTACCGTCCGGTTCCCCAGCAAAATCCGACGCCCGTCATCAAGCGGGATCGCAACGAGGTGCAGGACGAGGTGCGGCGCGCGTTCGAGTCTCGGCAGGAATCGCTGCGAAAAGAAGTCGCCGAGTTTCGCAGCCGCATCGACCGGCTGGTTCAGACCATCAAGGATCGCGAACGCTCGAAGGACGCGATCATCGAACGTCGCGTCGATGAGTTGCTCAATCCGAACCTGCGCTGGGACGCGGCCGGCAACTCAACTGGCGGAAGCGGATCGAGTTCTTCGATGGGATCGACCGCGCGATATTATCCGTTGGTGGGCTACAGGAATTTGGACTTCGGTCCTGGAACACTTCCCCTACCAAGGCCCGCAACGGGACCGGGACTGAGAGTCCCGAATCCTCAACCCGCCGCTCGCGCCATTGATGTCCGCGTTGGCGATTCCGCGTTTAGCCTTGGCGCGATCGACAAGGGACTGGAGTTTCTCAGCCAATACCCGCGTTTCAGCAGCCTGTCGCTCGACATGACGGAAACGCAGTTCCGAGCGTTTCTTGAACAGCAGAAGCTCGTCCCTCAGTTGAGCATTCCACACAACGGCCAATTGAACTATTCGGTTCCGCTCGGTGACGGGAATCGGCTGACGGTGATGTTCGGTCTCGACGGCAAGTGCCGTGGCATCGTACCCATTAGCGGCGCGGCACCTTCGCCAATTCTCCCGCATCCAGCTTCTCCCGCTTCTGTTGGTGCCGCTTCTGTTCGTGCCGAAAAAGTCGTGTCGAAAATCTTTCGTCTGGAGCAAGTCGATGCGGCGGGTGTCGCGAAGACGCTGCAAGAACTGGCCAGCGAAAAACCCTTCTCGGCAAGAATTTCGGCGGACGTCACGAGCAACTCGGTGATCGTCTTCGCCAATCCGGACGACATGCCCGTCATCGAAGCCGTCATCAAGCGGCTGGACGTGGCCCCGGAATTGCCCAACCTAAAGGCCGAGCCGAAGTCGAGCGATGGCCCGCGAACAACGTCACCGGATGATGCCTCAGCGAGGGGTTGTGGACGAATGGAAAAGTCCTACGTCTGCGCGAAGCATTCTTGCGCACCTTTGGCCAACTCTTCGGGCGTCGGATCGCTGATGTGAGTGGCCAACGCCCAGGCATGGCCGAAGGGGTCGGTCACGACGCCGTAGCGGTCGCCCCAGAACATGTCCATCGGCGGCATCTTGGCAGTCGCGCCTGCATCCAGGGCACGCTTGATCGCGGCGTCACAATCCTCGACGTAGCGATGAATCGTCACCGGTGTTCCACCGAGGGCTTGAGGCGAGTGTGCTTTGCCGTCGCAGTATTCGGGGAAGTCATCGGCGAGAAAGACGGGCCGACCGCCAATGCTGATCTGCGCGTGCATGATCCGCTTGCCATCGGGAGCGGGCATGCGGCAGATCTCTGCGGCGTCGAAGGCTTTCTTGTAGAACTCGATCGCCTCCGCGCAGGGGCTGCACACGAGATGCGGAATCAGGCCGTCACATCCGAAGGGAATTTTCACAGTCATGGTCAGGCTCCAGTTGTTGAAGTGGATTCCATTGTGAAACTACGTTGGCAAACCCGGAATTTCCAGCACCGGCCGGACCTCGACCGTCCCTTTTCGAGCGCCGGGAATTCGACCGGCGACGCGGATCGCTTCGTCGAGGTTCGGCGCGTCGATCAGGAAATAGCCGCCAAGATGCTCGCGAGTCTCGGCGAACGGGCCGTCGGTCACGAGCGACTTGCCCTCGCGAACGCGCACGCTGGTCGCGGTGGATGTTGGTTGCAGCGGGTTGGCGGACACGAATTGCCCGTTGGCCTTCAAGTCGTGACACAACTGCGTGGACTCTTTGTAGCACGCTTCGCGCTCGGACTCGGTCATGGCGTCGTCGGTCATGTAAATCAACAGCAGGTATTTCACGTTCGTATCTCCTTGAGGACGTCAAATTTGATTCGCGTCAGGCCAACGTAGCCGTCATCGCTCCGCGTGACGAGCCGAGCGGTGAATCGACGCGGTTCGGTCATTCGGCTCATCACGCGGAGCGATGATGGCTACGTTGCGACACGCCCGCGCGCCCAACACCACCTCGCGGACCTATCGTTTCTTCCCCCCGACACCGGGCACGGCCGCGACTTGTTTCATCCACTCCGCGATCTGGCGTTCGTCGAGGTCGTCCACTGATTCGAGCTCCACGCCCCGCGTAGACTTGCCCATCGCCACCGGCGTCACAGGCGGTACAGGCACGAGCGCCGCACCGTTCACGAACATGAGCTTGACGTGGCCGGCGAAGCCGCCGCAACAGAAGCACCAGCCGTCGCCGACGCCATAGTACGACATGCCCCATTTCACGGAGCGCTGCAGGCCGGGAAGCGTCTTGGCTGCTAGAGCATCAATGCATTCCGCGATGCCGCGCTGCGGCTGCGCCAGGCTGGCGATGTAGGCGAAGACCGGCTTGTCGCCGACCGCAGCCTTCGCGGGGCTTGCCTTGCCGGTCACCATGGATTCCGGCAGCGTCGTGGCAGGCTTCCCTTGTGCCGCCGCGCGCTTGGCCGGTTTGCGGACTGCGGGCTTGGAAGTCTTGTCAGACTTGCGGGCGGGCATGGTGGTCTCCTGGATCTCGGATGTGTGGCGTCTGAACAATTATTTCTTGCGGACGAGCTTCAAGCCGTTGCACATCTCTTTGGCGGGTGCGCCATTTTCCCAGCCAATCCCATCGACCTCAAAGTGGTCCGCATCGACGATGTTGAGCGTCGCGGAATGCATGTGCTTGTCTTTCTTCGGGTCCAAATTGGAGCCGCCAGCGAATTCGAAGTGGAGCTTGTTGCCCAGCGACTTCGTTTTCGCCTTCATGCGCGGCTGGTTGCCGAGCATGCAGTAATGCGTCATCACGAGATCAGACCCATCCACCGTATAGATCGAGACCATTTCGTGCGGCTGGCCGGGGAACAGGGTCTCGTGAATCACACTTCCACCCGCCGTCAACTTGATCACGGACACCACGTCATCGGTGGGCTTGCCGTCTTTGTCGGCGGAGACCCAAGTTCCCACAAGCGTTTTCATCTTTTCCAGCCCCGCATTCGTCGGCCAGGTCGGCAAATGCTGGTGCTTGTCTTCCCCAGACGCCGAAATCGAAAGGCCGGCCAACAGCAGTCCGCAAACGAGAAATTGTCGTATCATCCTATCGCTCCTGAGACAGAGAATTGAGAAGTTCGGAACCGTATGCCACCATCAAATCGAATGGCGCTCGCCCAATTCGACACCGCAACAGAAAAATTTTCCAAGTGGCCGAACAAGTAGGTTGGGACTCCGTCCCGACCATGCGATTCAAACGCATCAGAGTCGGGACGGAGTCCCAACCTACGTCACGCGCTCGCGCAGATTTCGGACAACGACTCTAAAATCTTCCGCATGGTTCCGAACGTCGCCGCAGTCATTGACGAAGTCTATCGCTCCGATTGGGGGCGGATCGTCGCCGCGTTGATTCGGCTGACGGGCGACTTCGATGTTGCCGAAGACTCCGCCCAAGACGGCTTCGCCGCCGCCGTGGACCGGTGGCCGGAAGTCGGCATCCCTGAATCGCCCAGCGCTTGGATTCTGCAAACGGCTCGGCACAAGGCGATCGACCGCATCCGACGCCGAGCCGTGTTGGACGAGAAACTGAAATCCCTCGCCGCCACAGTCTCTGACTCGACCATCGACGAACCGGACTTGGACAGCAACGAAATCCCTGACGATCGCTTGCGGCTGATCTTCACTTGCTGTCACCCGTCGCTGGCCCCCGAAGCGCAGGTCGCGTTGACGCTCCGCACGCTCTGCGGTTTGCAGACGGACGAGATCGCTCGCGCGTTTCTCGTGCCGGTGGAGACGATGGCGCAGCGGCTCGTGCGTGCGAAACGGAAGATCCACGACGCCGGCATTCCGTACATGGTGCCCGACACGAACAACATGCCCGAACGGCTCGACGCGGTGCTGACCGTGATCTATCTCGTGTTCAACGAAGGTTATGTTGCCACGCGCGGCGAGTCGCTCGTGCGAACCGACCTGTGCGCCGAAGCGATCCGCCTGGCGCGCGTTGTCAGGACGTTGATGTCGCCTCAACCGCCGACGGAAGTAACCGCTCTCGTCGCTCTCATGCTGCTGCACGATTCGCGGCGAACGGCGCGCCACGATGAGGCCGGTGATCTGATCCTGCTCGAAGATCAAGACCGCACGCGCTGGGATCAGCGTCAGATCGCCGACGCACTGCCGCTGGTCGAGGAAGCGCTTCGCGGCGCTCCCAGTCCATTCGCGCTGCAGGCCGCCATCGCCGCCGTCCACTGCCGAGCGGTACGAGCGTCCGAAACGGACTGGCCCGAAATTCTCCGGCTCTACACTCTGCTGGAACGCTTGCAACCTTCTCCCATCGTGTCGCTCAACCGAGCCGTGGCTGTCGCGATGTCGGATGGTCCGCAGCCAGCACTCGCGCTCATTGATTCGCTCGCATCGACCGGCCACCTCGACCACTACCACCTGCTGCACGCCGCGCGTGCGGATCTCCTACGCCGCCTCGGATCATCGGCAGACGCTGCCAAGAGCTACGCGCGAGCGCTCGAACTGGTCACCAACGACAGCGAGCGCCGATTCCTCGAACGGCGTCTGCGCGAAGTTCAAACGTGCTGACGGTCATGCGCCAGAGTCCGTCTTCTGTTTTCCACGTTCGCTCAGCCAGGAACTCGGTCCTACGGCTCATAATCCCGTCGATAGCGAAAATCCTGGTACATGATGTCGGGCACGGGCATCGCCTCGGTGTCGAGTTGCTCCTTGCCCCATTGGTTTCGTTTGCTGAGCAAGGCGTTACAAGCGGCCTTCTCGCCGGTCTTGGCCTCCGCAAGTTTTCGTTGCACATACTCGGCGAGCGCCCGGCGAATATGAGCGAACAACGACATTGGTCGCCTGTATCGCTCAATTTCAGGCTCAATTAGACGACGGCTGTGCTCCACAGCCAATCATGCGAACTCATTTCGCCGACGCACGAATCGCGACCGCGCGCGGCTCGCCTTTTTTCGCGGGCAGTCGAACCGCATGGCGCACGATCCACTGGCGAGCGGCTGCCTTGTCGTGAGTGACTCGTTTTGACCGGACCTCTCGAAGCCAGCGTTCGCAGACTTCAAAGCCGACATCGGGATGATCCTTCAGGATGTCTCCGAGATGATTCGCGACCGAGCGGCGGACGTACAACTCCGGGTCGTCCTTCAATCGTTCGAGCAACGGCAACGTCAGCCGCGGGTTCGCCTGAAACTCTTTGAGCTGCATCGCCCACGGCAGTCGCGGCCGAGTGCCCTCGCTCACCAGTCGCCGGACATGCGGATTCGGATCGCCGGTCCAATCGCTCAGCCGAGCCAGACACTCATCGCGAGACTTCACGAGAAACGGCCGGATGCTGAATTCCGCCGAGAAGCGTTTCGTGAGTTCATAGTTGGCGAGCATCGCGGACTCGAAATCCTCCAGCCCGCATTCGGTGATGACGTAGGCATGGGGTAAATAGAAAAACGGAGCCAGCCCGTTCCCTTCCGTCTGCAATAACTCCGGACCGAATGATGCCAGCAACACCGGGCACGCCGCCGCAAACGGTTGCGGCAACTGCTCGGCAATCGCCAGCCCGACGTGCCGGCCTCGCTGACTGAATTCGAGTGCGTCCAAACCGTCAATCGCTCGTCGTCGAAACCGACGCCGATCAAATCCCGGCAGCACGTCGGCGAACGATTCGCCAATCAGACGAATTAGATCTGCGCTGAGCACCTCTTTGAGCGGGACGCCGTGCAGAATCGTGTTCGGAGCCTGAAACCGTTGTGATGCGTGCTGGCCCTTTCTGCTTCCGATGCCGTGAGGAGTTTGCTCATGTAGGCGATCAGGTCTTTCGGCCCAGTTCCTCAGGCGAGCCGTTCGCAGCCTACTTGGATTTCGATTCCGGAGTTTTGTTTTCGGTGCGTTGCGAGACAGTGAGGCGGAGGATGAGTGGATCGTGTTGCTCGATGGTTGGTGCAACAGGACCGCCTTCGCCGTCTTCGAGCCAGACTTGATAGCCCTCCAGCGCGATGGTCTTCGGGATCTGGGTTGAGAACTCGCCCGACTCGTTAGTCGTCGCGAAGCCGTATCGTCGGCTTCCGCTGACGCCATTGATCTGCACTTTGGCGACGGAGTGACCGTCTTGATCGATGAGCTTGCCTTTCAGCGGAATCGTCGGAGTCAGCTTAATGGGCGGCAGATCGAATGGCTGAGCGTCCGCGCGAACGTCAAACTTCTCGGCCCACGGCGAGCCGGTTTGTTCGTAGCTGTTGAACTCTTTCGGGCGTGAGATGAACTGTGTGTAGACCGGGCCTGACAAGACTCGTGCCTCGTAGCGGCCGTCGGCGTCGGAAACGACATGCTCCCCCTGATGCCCGACTCCGTATCGAACGGAAATCTCAGCTCCCGGTATCGGCTTGTCCGTGTCTTGTGTGCGGATCGTGCCACGGACCAAGACGGGCGATTCGAGCATGATCTCCAGTTTCTCGGTGATCCCGACAACGATCATTCGTGACGCAGTCAATCGAGGCAGCACCGGCGAGTCCTTCTTCGGACGTTCATAAATCGTCAGTCTTCCCGCAGCGATCGCGGGGACGACGAATCGGCCCTGGTCGTCGGTGGTGACGAGTGCGTAACCATCGACTTCCATGCCCGTCCCGATCCGCTGACTCGCGGTGCTGAATCCCAACTGAACGCCGCGAACCCAATCTGGAATGTCGGCCTTGAGCTGTCCCTCAATCCGGCCAGTGGGTTGCAGTTCAATCGTCCGTTCCGCTGGTGGATTCGGATTGCCAGCAAGTCCGATTTGTTGAGTTCCGAAAGCCTCGGAGGTGGCGTGAACTGAATGAAAGTCCTTGCGAGGCATGTTCGGCATTCGGACTCGCCCCTCAGCGTCTGTGGTTGCGCTCAGGATCTTTCGGGCTTGCGGCGGGATGATGCCGTAGCCCATGTGCATCCGAAAATGCAGCGGCTCGACCACGACACCAGCGACGGGCTTTTGTTCCTGCGATACCACTTTGAATGACGTATCCGTTGCGGGTTCAAGCCGAATGACGAGTCCAGGGTCTTTGCCATCCACGATCAGACCGTTTAGCGCCGGCACGGTCGCCAATTGTTTCCCGTCTTTCAAAACCCACAGCGTGTTATTCACCGCCGAAGGTCTCGGCGGCGGCACATCGGGAGTGGAGATCGAGAATCGTCCCTGCTCGTCGCTTGCCGTGTTGACGATCACACCTTCCGGAATCCAGTCAGTCACCACCCACCACAATCGTGCCCCAGCGATAGGCCGATCCTGGTCATCGACGATCCGCCCGGCGATTGTCTTCACGGGTGGTCGAGGAGTTGCTTCCTTGTCCCGAACGTCGTCCGTTCGCAGAGCCGTCGGCTTCTCGGCTTGTGGGAGGATCCGGTTCAGCGTGGCACCGAATTCCTTGAGAGCCTCGTTCAACGGATTTGGTTTCGGCTTTGCAGGTGGCAGTTCAACTTCTAATTCGTTGTCGCCCGGCTTGAGTTCGACTTGGCGAGTCACGAGCGGTGTCCACGGTTCGTCGCTCGCCCCGTCGTGAATTGTCAATGAAAGGGGGCCGGGCGGGAGCATCCGAATTTCCAGCGTTCGTGGCGCGGGGTGGAGAGCTCCGTCAGTGTTGAAGGACTCTTTCGTCGAGGACTTCAGTTGGGCATAGATGTTGTTGATCTCGCGACCGTCGAGGCCGCCAACTCGGAGGCGCAGCCGAGCTTCTTTGCGGAGGGTGATCACGATTTCATCCGGCTCGGACTTCTTGATGGAGTCGGCCTCGGCGTTTGGCGGCCGAGTCCAGAATGTCTGCTGCCGAGCATATCCCGAATGTTCGACGAAGACCGGGCCTGCCTCGGCCGACAAATTGTTGAACATCGCGGTGCCGCCGGGTGAGGTCCATTCGGTTCGCGATCCCGACAGCCGCATGTTCCACTCGAATTCCTCGCGAGGTGGTTCATCGGCCTTCAGTCCGACTCGCACGTTGGAAATCGGCTGTTTGGTTTCGCCGTCGAGGACGCGCACTCGCAACTGATGCGGCGGCCGGAGCGAAAATTCGACTTCGTCCTTGTCCGCCAACGTCGACGCGACGCGAGCATAAATCGGCTCGATGATCGCGCACGCTTCATCGTCGGCCGTGACTGCGACACGGTAGCGCTGGTTCGCATCCAGCCAGCCAATCACAAAGCGACCGTCAGTGGTGGTGAAGCGACGAAACGACGTTGCAAAGCTCCCGGTGTCGCGTGGTTCATTCTGTGTTGGACTGAGGAGCCGCACGGTGAAATTCCGCACGGGCTGTCCGCGATAGATGGCTCGACCGCGAATGGCTCCGGCGGGCGGCGTGTTGTCGCCGACAAGCTCGCCGAGCAGCCTGATTCCATCGGAAATCTTCGAGATTCGGAGCGTGATTTCCTTCGTGTCGCCGAAGCCATTCAGTGCCACCAACTCGGCGTCCGTGCAACAGAACCCGACCGCGCTGACCGAAAATGGATAGATCAGCTTGTTCAGCGGAAAGCCCTCGAACGTGAATCGGCCGTCGGCATCGGTGATCTCGGTCATCGCCGACGACAGGATCGCACTATCGTTCGCACGACAGACCGCAGCATTCGCGACCGGTCGCCCTTGTGGATCGATCACTCGGCCGCGAACGGTGCCGCCTCGCGCGATCGCAATCTCAACGTCCGCTTCCGTTCGCTCCGATACATCGACGTCCATTCGAGTCCGTAGCAATCCCGGACTGGTCACGATGAACTCCGCGATGTCTGCTGCCAGACCTCGAAACAGGAATCGGCCGCGAGCATCCGTCGACGCAATCTGCCCGTCGTGGGAAAAAACCTTCGCGTCCGCAATTGGCTTTTGAGTGGTCGCATCCAGCACCGTCCCCGAAACCATTCGTCCCGGCTGCAACCGAATGACCCTGTTCGTCGGCTTCGGCTTCGCGTCAGCGTTGTCCGCTGAGTC
>CAMDPK010000005.1 GCA_945904015.1 Candidatus Kuenenia stuttgartensis
GTCATCGAGACCCACCGGAATGCCAACCAGCGATGGTGGGTCTCGATGACTCGACCCACCCTACGTTCAAGACCAATCCAGAGACCCTCACTTTCAATTCTCGCGAGGATCGCGCCATGTTTCGATTGCTGATTTCAACCGTCGCCGTCGGCCTGCTATTGAACGGCACCTGTCACGGTTTCGGCGATTGGCGACAGTTTCGAGGCAACTTGTCGACCGCGGTGGAAGCGAATGCCAAACTGCCAACCGAATGGGTGGATGCCGAGCAATCCAAAAACATCCCCTGGAAAGTCGCCTTGCCGGGACGTGGACTGGGGAGCCCGATCGTCGTCAGCAAGCGAGTCTTCGTGACGTGCAGCAGCGGCTTTCACCAGGACCGATTGCATGTGCTCTGCTTCGACGCAAAAAAGGGACAAAAGTTGTGGGAGCGTCAGTTCTGGGCGACCGGTCGCACGATGACGCATCCGAAGACGTGCGGAGCCGCCTCGTCGCCGTGCAG
The DNA here is from genome assembly GCA_945904015.1 of Candidatus Kuenenia stuttgartensis. Classification (GTDB taxonomy): domain Bacteria; phylum Planctomycetota; class Planctomycetia; order Planctomycetales; family Planctomycetaceae; genus SXKJ01. Next base: position 500 of record CAMDPK010000005.1, read on the forward strand.
CGATGGGCAGCGCATCTTCGCTCTGTTTTCCAGCAACGACGTCGCGTGTCTCGATCTCGAAGGGAACTTGCAGTGGTATCGCGGCATCTCGCATGACTTCCCGAATTGCAGCAACAGTCTGGGCATGGCGTCTTCGCCGATCGTGATCGGCGACACGCTGATCGCTCAGACGGAAAACGATGCCGACTCTTTCGCCTCCGGTCTGGATGTCTACACCGGGGAGACACGCTGGAAACGGACTCGTCCGAAGCGAGCAAATTGGACATCTCCTTCCCCACTGACGGATGCCTCTGGCGAAGTCCTCGCGCTGCTTCAGGCATCGGCGGGAGTCGAGGCAGTTCGGCCGCAAACCGGCGAAGTTGTTTGGACCTACAAATCCGGCGCGTCCACGATTCCGTCGCTGACCGTGGCTGACGGAGTGGCCTACGTTCCATCGAATGGCCTGACCGCTCTGCAACCAGAAGCGGGCAAATCGGAGCCGAAGCAACTTTGGAATGTCGCGAAACTGGGACCGGCAACTCCGAGTCCGCTGGTGCTCGGCAAGAAGATTTATGTAACGAGCGGGGCTGGCGTCGTGACGTGCGCGAGCCTCGATGACGGCCAGACCGAATGGCAACTGCGGCTCACGGGACCGTTCACCGCGTCACCGGTCGCTGCCGGAGACCGGCTGTATTTCGTCAACGAAGCGGGGGTCTGCCAAGTCGTTCAGCTCGGCGGCGAGAAAGGCGAACTGGTCGGCACGAGCGAATTGAAACTCGGCAAGGCGGAGCCAGCGGACTTGATCCAAGGGACTCCCGCCATCAGCGACAACGCGCTGTTCATCCGCAGTGACGCCTTCCTGTGGAAGATCGCCGAGACGAAGTAGGTCGGCCTTTCCAGGCTGACCCGAACAGCGATCGGCGTGATTTTGACCATTCGGGTCAGGCTGGAAAGCCTGACCTACCTTCGAGGGAACCATGCGTCCGTGGCTCGGCGTGTTGTTGGTGGCAGTCGGTGGCGCACTCGGCGCAGTGGCGCGACATGCGGCCAACGAACTCTGTCGGCGATTGCTCGAAAGCAAACTCGGACGCTTCTGGCCGCTGAGCACACTGCTGGTCAACGTCATCGGCTGCTTCGCGATTGGATGGCTGATGGCGATGTTTCGGCGAGGCGAACTCAGCGATGGATGGCGGTTGCTGCTCGTCACCGGCGGACTCGGAGCGCTGACGACGTTCTCGGCCTTCAGCTTTGAAACGCTGATGCTTGCTCGCGACGACACATTCGCGCTGGCGACGCTCAACACGGCGGCGAATGTCGTGCTGTGCCTGCTGGCCGTGTGGCTGGGCTGGTGGCTGGGCGGCGGAAAATAGCCTCGATGGCGAGCGGGGGCGTCAGCTCAGTGCGTGCCGGCAACACGACGCTGTGCGAGTGGAGCACAGCCGAACGCCGAACGGCCCCCGATCGTCACCGGAAATCTCAAGTCAGGTTCGGCACGAGACGGCGGCGACGAGATCCCGGTCGCCAAATGCGGAGCGATGGTTCGGGAATCGCCGGCTCCTCTTCCAATCGCCGCAATCCATCTTCCGCTGCGAGGCGGTAGCACTCGGTCAACGCCGCATCGTGGAAGCACTCGTCTCGGAAGGCTTCGATGCTCCCGCTGAACGACATCACGGTCTGGCCAATCCGAATGAGTTCGCTCGCTGACTCGCCGAGGCAATGTACGCCGAGCAATTGCAGCGACTCGCGATGAAACAGCAGCTTCAACATCCCCGTCGCGGGTCCGTCGATATGTCCGCACGAGCCGTCACGGAAGCGGCTGACACCGACTTCGTAGGCAACCAGATCGTGAGCGAGTTGCTCCTCGGTTGCGCCGACCATCGCCAGTTCGGGAATCGTGGAAAATCTGAAAGACGCCAACGTCTCGGCGTTCGCCGCCTGACCGAACACATGCTGAGCGAATCGGCCGGCTTGATCCAAAGACGCGCTCGCGAATGTCGGAAAGCCCACCACGTCTCCGATGCCGTAGATGTGCTCAATCCAGGTTTGACCGTGCTCGTTGCACCACAAGCGGCCTTGTTCATCGACCATCAGACCAGCAGCCTTCAGATTCAATGCGTCGGTTCGGCCGCGCCGGCCGCAGGCGTACGAGACACACGCGGCGATCAGATTCTTGCCCCCCGCCAACCGCACGACCGCGCGATTGTCGAGTGTCTTTTCGATGGCATTGATCGAGCGGCCGAGTCGGAATTGCACCCCGTAGCGTTCGGCCTGCTGTCGCACCAGGTCGACCACTTGATGGTCGCAGAACTCCAGCAGTCGCGCCCCCGCATCCACAACTGCGACGCGCGTGCCGAGTACCGCGAAGATCATCGCCTGTTCCAATGCGAGCGGATCGCCGCCCACCACAATCATCGACTTCGGGATGCGGTCGCGCAGCACAACCTCTTCGCTATCGAAGATCGTCTCGCCATCGAAGGGTACCCAGCTTGGACGAAGCGGGCGCGTGCCGACCGCCATCAGAAACTTGTCACTGTGCAGCCGCCGCGATGCGTTCGAGACATCGACGACTTCCACCTCGTGCGGTCCCGTGAATCGCGCTTGTCCAGCGACGAGGTCCACACCACTCTCCTGTAGACGGGTTTGAAGCGCTGCGGATGCTTGCGAGTCGATCTCCTGTGTCCGTTGCCGCAGTTGTTTCAGCGTCAACTCGCTGCGACGAGCAACCAATTCCGCAGAATCGGCTCGATGCCGAATGCCGGTCAGCATCAATGCCGCCTCGTGAATTCCGTTGGTAGACACAACGAACTCGCCAGGCGCAACGACCGCGACTCGCTTGTGGAGCTTGGCGGCCAGCAGCGCTGCTTCCCAGCCTTTGGGATCGTTGCCCAGAACGATCAGGTCGTATCGCATGATGACTCCCGTCTGAGTTCTTTCATCGAGTGACTTGAGCGGTCAGCTAAACCCGTCTGATCAACGAGTCTGGCGAATCTGCAAAACGTGGTGGGATTGCGACGACATTACGGACAGGAGCCGGTCGTTACAGTTTTCCCTGTCGCTTCAGATTTCCTCAGTTTGCCCGCGATCACTCGCCGAAGAGTCAAGATTGGTAGAATGACGTCGCAGCCGACGAATGCGTCGGATGTGATGAAGGCGGAAGGAATTCCGGCTTTGTCGTCGCTCGGATTCGCCACAGAGGCGGTCCCGCAAGCGATGGCTGAGCTAAGAAACGGGGACGAGTCGCGAAGGACTCGCAGATCACACACTGCGTTTGGAGCCTTGCTCATGGCCAGAAATGTTTTTCAAGAAGACGCCGACAAGCCCACCAGCAAAGCGGGAGTCACGACCGGACTGATCGTCGCCGGCGGGTTCTTGCTGCTTGTCTTCGCTTGGTTGACCTACACGATGTTCCGCATCGATGTCGGCCAGGATGAGTTCGCGGTGCTGATTCACAAAACGGGGCTAGATCTCAAGAACACCGACGAGGTTGCTCCCAGCAAAGATCACAAGGGCATTCAACGGGAAGTGCTGACGACCGGACGGTACTTCTACGATCCGTTCAACTGGGATTGGGAAATCAAGAAGTTGGTGGAGATCAAGTCGAGCAACATGGGCGTGCTCGTGAGTTTGACGGGGGACGATTTGCCGTACGGCGAGTTTCTCGCGAAGGCCGCTGACGGCCAGCCGATCACCGATGTCACAGAGGTCATCAGCGGCCGCAAACTCATCACCAAGGGCATCGTGCCCAACGTGCTCAAGCCCGGCCCCTATCGGATCAATCCGTATTTGTTCAAAGTCGAAGACACGCACGAGCCGGTGACAATCTCGGCGGGCTTCAAAGGCATCGTGACGAACCTCACGGGGCCGGCCTCGAAGGAATCGAACAAACTGCTGGTCAAAGAAGGAGAACGAGGCGTCCAAGAAAAGACGCTCGACGCCGGCATGTACTACATCAATCCGTACATGACGCGGATCAGCAAGCTCGACTGCCGCAGCCAGCGATTCAACCTGGCGGAAAAGAAGGACATGGGCTTCCCGTCGAAGGACGGCTTCTGGGTCACGATCGACGGCCGCATTGAGTTCAAGATCAATCCCGATAAGGCGGCCGAAGTCTTCGTGATTTACAACGAGGATCTGAACGGCGACGCCATTGACGAGGAGATCATCCGCAAGGTGATTCTGCCGAACGCGCGCAGCATCTGTCGACTGGAGGGTTCCAGCAAACTCGGACGCGAATTCATCGAAGGCGAGACGGCGATGACGTTCGAGAAGAAATTCGAATCCGCCATGAAGAAGGACTGTGATTCGCTCGGAGTCGAGATTGTTCAGGCGGTGATCACCAGCATTCATCCGCCGTCGCAAATCGCCGAGCCGATCAAGGCTCGCGAAACCGCGCGGCTCGACGAAAAGAAATTTCAACAGATGAAACGACAGCAGGAACAAGAGAAGAAGCTAGCCGAACAGAAGGAGCTTGTGAAACAGCGTGCGGGATTGGTCGCGGTTGATCGAGACATCATCAAGCTCACGACCGAAGCGGAACGCGAACAGCAGATCACCGTCACAAAGGCGAACCAGGAATTGGCCGTCGCCAAGCTGAAGCTGGACGCCGCCAAAGATGAAGCCGCCGCCTTGGTCGCCAAGGGCCAGGGCGAGGCCGAAGTGATTCGCCTGCAAAACGAAGCTGAAGCGGCCGGTTGGAAACGAGCCGTCGCAGCGTTCAGCGGCAACGGCAACCAATACGCTCAATATGTCCTGTTCCAAAAACTATCGACCGCCTATCGCAAGATCATGGTCAACACGGCCGACAGCCCGATCATGAAAATCTTCGAAGGGTTCAACGACACGAAAGACGCCCCGGCGAAGAAAGAAAATTGATCGTTGGCGATTTTTCAACGACCAATGATCAACGACGAATTCTGAATCGCACACTCCAAAGGTCACCAACATGTCCACACTTTCGCGTGGTCAACGAATTCTCATCTCGACCGTCGTCTGTCTGGTGTTATTCGCCGCGGTCGGCTGGCAAGCGTTTCGATGGACCTTTTGTTACTGGTACGTTGACGAAGGTTTCTCGTTGCAACTGACCTACAAAGGTCCGCCGTTGCCGATTCCTGGACTGACTCTGCCGGCGTCTGCCGACACGGAGTTGGCGCAGGTCGATGACAAAGGACGCCCGAAGCAAATTGGCGTGCTGGCGGAGATGGTTGGACCGGGTCGTCACTTCTACAACCCGTTCTTCTGGGAATGCAAAAAGGTTCCTGACGTCGTCGTCGAGGCCAAACAGGTGGCCGTGGTCACCAGCCGAATTGGCAAGGAAACCGGTGCCAAACAGAACTTGGTGGACGGCGAGTTGGGACAAACCGAGTTTCAAGGCAATCTGCGAAAGTTGCTTGGCCCCGGACGCTATCGCATCAACCCGCGCGCCTATGAAGTGACCGTCATCAAGGGCGAAGAAGTGGCACGCACCGCGGACGGACAAGAAACGCGATCAGGTTGGGTGGTCATCAATCCGGGCTACGTCGGAGTCGTCACCAATCTGACCAGCAATCCGATCACACAGGCGAAAGACGGACTGCAAAAAAACGTGTTGCCGCCGGGGATCTATCCGATCAACAAATGGGAGCAGCAGATCAACGTCGTCAACATCGGCTTTCGCGAGAAGAGCATCGAAACCAGTATCGCCGAACTGTCGGACGGACATGCCAAAGTCGATCCCAGCGGCGAGCCGATCGTGGCCGACGACGACAGTGGCATTGCCTTCACCTCGGACGACGGCTTTCCCATCCGACTCGATTTCACGGCCATCTGGGGCATCATGCCCGACCAGGCCGTCGATGTGATTGACAATTTCGGCAACGAAGCCGCCGTCGAAGACAAGGTGGTACTGACGCAGATGAGGAATCTCTGCCGCACCTACGGCGCGAAGCTCAAGGCCGCCGACTTGCTCGATGGCGAGACGCGGCAGAGCTACCAAGCGCAGGTCGCATTGGCCTTTCACGCGATCCTCGAAGGCAAAGGGCTGAGCGTGCAGCAGGGCTTGGTGCGCAACATTTACATCCCACAGGAAGTTCGCCTGCCGATTCAGCTTGGTTACATCTCCGACGAACTGAAGCTGACACGCGAGCAAGAACAACTCACCGCGATGACCGAAGGGGATCTGCGCGAGGCCGAGGAAAAGGTGAAGTTGCAGACCGAACAAATTCGCGTCGAGACCGAAAAGATGGTCGCGGTCAAGTTGGCCGAGGGCCAGAAGACGGCCGCCGAAACGAAAGGCGAGACCTCCAAACTGATCGCCGCGATCGCTCGCGAGACTGCCGAGATCGACAAGGAGTCCACGATCACCTTGGGCGAAGCGACCTCCACCGCCAAAAAGGGCATCGAGGAAGCCAAGGCCGATAAATTCAAACTGGCGGTCGATGCCTTCGGCGGCGGCCAAGCCTACAACCAATGGGTCTTCGCCACCGGATTGCCGGAAGACATCGAGTTGAACTTGCTCTACGCCGGCGAAGGAACCTTCTGGACCGACCTCAAAGGTTTCAGCGAGACGCTGCTCGGCAAGCAGGTGAAGCAGCAGTCGGCACCGCCGCCTCTGACAACGCCCGCAAGAAGCAAATAGCACGACGCGCCAGCGAGTGGCCATTCGATGTCGATCACTCGCTGACAACAACCACTCGCTGGCGCGTCGTGCTGGACTCGCAGGCTGACGCTGGCAGCGTCGGCCGCGATTCGATCTGATGTAGGGGACTCGCGCGATGTCTCGCGAGTCCCCTTTTTGTTGGATCGTGGGAGCGTGAATCATGCCTCGACTGTGCCGCTGGTTGCTCGCCGGAATTGTGCTCTGCTGTGTGTCGCCACTCATCGCACAAGACAATGTCGATCTTTACGGCGTTCGCGAAGAGCACACGATGATCCCGATGCGCGACGGAACAAAGCTCTCCGCGTATCTGTACTTCCCGGCGGGTGACGGCCCGTGGCCCGTGCTGTACGAGCAACGCTACGCCGACTTGAAGGGAGCGGGCACTCGGCAGGGAAACGCTCGGCTGGCGAAGGCGGGCTATGTCGTCTGTGCTGAGAACTATCGCGGAGCGGGCAAGTCGGAAGGGACATGGGTCGGCTACCGAGCACTCGGCTGGGGTGAGTTGCAGGATGGCTACGACACCGTCGAATGGCTCTCCAAACAGAAATGGTCCACCGGAAAGATCGGGACGTTCGGCAGTTCGCAAGCAGGATTCGCTCAGAACTTTCTCGCAGTAACTCGGCCGCCGCATCTTGTCGCGCAGTACATGATCGACACGGGGCTGAGCCTGTACCAAGAGGGCTATCGCATCGGTGGGACGACTCGGCCGGAGCGATTCAAAGGCATGGACGCCGTCTGTCGCGAGCCGGCTCACAACCTCGCGTTGCGGGTCGAGTGGTTCAAGCATCCAACCTTCGACGACTATTGGAAGCAGGAGGATTGCTCGCGGCACTTCGACAAGATGGATGTGCCGTGCTTCACGATCGGCAGTTGGTTTGACTTCATGAACATTGGCTCGATCGAAAGTTATCGCGGCCGGCAGCATCGAGCCGGCCCGAACTCACGCGGCAAACAACAACTGCTGGTCGGCCCGTGGCTGCACGGTGGCTACCTCGGCAAGAACACGAACAGAGTCAGCGAGTTGACCTTTCCAGAGAACGCAAAGTTCGATGCCGAAAGCCATCTCGTCCGCTGGTTCGACTTCTGGCTCAAGGGCAAAGACAACCTCGTCGATCGTGATCCGGCGGTGCGGTACTACGTGACCGGGGCGACCGGCGAAGAACACGCGCCCGGCAACGTCTGGCGAGAAACGAACGATTGGCCGGTCTCATCGACGCCAACGTCCTATTTCTTGCGCGATGGCGGCAAGCTGACAACGTCATCGCCGACTGAAGCGGACGCGGTGGCGAGCTTCCTGGCTGATCCGCTCAAGCCTGCCAACATTCCGAACACGCGCGGGTTTCCGGGCGCGGCAGACGCTCGCAAGTTTGAAGAGCAAGCCGAAGTCCGCACCTTCACGACCGAGCCGCTGACCGAGCCGGTCGAATGGACCGGGATCGTCAACACAGAGTTGTTCGTCACGTCATCGGCGAAGGACACTGACTTCATCGTCCGTGTCTGCGACGTGTACCCGGATGGCCGTTCGATCCTGTTGGTCGATTACATCCGCCGTGGCCGCTACCGCGACGGCTTCGAGCAGGAAGTCTTCTTCACACCCGGCAAGGTCGAAAAAGTCGCCTTCGAGGTCGGTTGGATCAGCCAAATCTTCGCGAAGGGACATCGCATCCGAGTCACCGTCGCCAGCACCGGTGCTCCGTTCTTCGAGCCGAATCCGAACACAGGCGAACCGCTCGCTCTCGAATTTCCGGCGAATGCAGTGGTGGCCAAGAACGTCGTGCAACTCAACCAGCAGCACGCCTCGCGAGTCATCGCACCGTTGCGGCCGTAGTCCGCGTGACTCGGTAGACTTCATTTGACGTTGCCGACTTTGCCGATTGCGAAAGACTGACACGTATCGCCGAGATTGGCGATGACTCAGATCGTGTCAGCCGCCAAGCCCGGCAATGATCGGCATCGTGGCGCAGCGCGGAAATCCGCAATGGGCCGCACAACGAATGCCGAGAGCCAAGAGAGTGGAAGCTCGACTTGAGGACCGTCCTTGTGCCAAGTTCTGTTCGATCATTGATCGCTACTTGCCTGACGACTTGGTCGGCAATTTGCCTGCCGGTTCGTCTGCCCGCGGAAGAACCAGCCCCGCATCGAGTGATCGGCGTGGCTGGCTGCACCGCCGCAAGCTGTCACGGCGGCAAGTCGTTGGTCGGTGGCGAAGCGGCCGCCTGGCTAACTCGCGACGTCGCGCATCGGCGGGCGTTCGACGTGCTCTTCAACGAGTCGTCGGTTCGCATGGCGATGCAACTCGGACTCAAAGCCGCCCACACTGAGGCTCGCTGTTTGGCGTGTCATTCGACGCAAGAGGCTCATCCCGGCGGCGTGAAGGGTGAGCGATTCGCGGTCGAGTTCGGCGTCGGCTGCGAAAGCTGCCACGGCGTGGCTGGGGCTTGGGTCGCTCGACACACCGAGCGAACTTGGCGATCTCTGTCGATGTCGCAGAAAGCCGACCTCGGCTTCCACGACTTGCGACCAGTCAACGCTCGCGCCGAGAAGTGCGCCGAGTGCCATGTTGGTTCGCCACGAGCGACCGTCGATCACGATCTCATTGCGGCGGGTCATCCGCGATTGGCGTTCGAGCTGTCGGCGTATCACGCGCTGTTGCCGAAACATTGGGACGCCGCGGCCGAGTTGCAGCGTGATCCCGCACAAGAACTTCGTCTGTGGGCGATCGGAAACGCAGTTTCGGCCAAGGCTCTGTCGGATGTCGCCGTTGCTCGCGCTGAGGCCGCGACCAAGAGCGGCACGAAGCATGTCACGCCCGACTTGGCTGAGTTCGATTGTCACGCTTGCCATCACGATCTCACCGAACCGACACGCGGCCGGCCGACGCTGCGCGATTCGCTCGGCTCACCACGCTGGGGATCGTGGTCGGTTCCTCCTGCGAGAGTTGCGGCCCGTGAATCGCATCAACTGTTTGGTCAAGACGGCGCTGCCGCCGAGTCATCGCTGGGGCACCTGGCCAAATTGATGCAGCAGTCTCGGCTCGGAATCGCTCCGGCCGACCAACTTTCTCTGGCCGCTCGGCAAGCGAGTGCCGATTTGGCGAACTGGTCACGCTCGTTGGAATACTCGACGACAGAGCCGGAACGAATGAATCAACTGCTGCATCGCCTGATCGCCACCGAATCCGAATCGGAATGGCTGCCCACATGGGACGGACAAGTTCAACGCTATCTCGGCATCGTCGCCACCAGTCGCGCGCTGCGAGTCACGAGCGGCCACGAACCGTTTTCATTCGCCACGAATGCAGACGTGCTGGCCAAATTGCGCCGCCAACTCGCTTATCCGGTCGGCTATGCGACGCCAAGCAGTTTCGATCCGTCGGCGGTCAATCACGCCATTCAAGAGCTGCGCCAGAATCTGGCTCGCTGAACGCAGTCACTCGCCTGTCTTGATCGTTCTGCCCCATCGTTCTGCCAACTCGATTTGGCAGAACGATGAGACGGGAAAGCTCAGGCGGACTGGAGTTCCTGTACGAGACTGCGATCGTCGAGGATGTGCATCGGTCGCCTGTTGTGGTCGAGAATCGTGATCGCCGGATCGATGCCGAGGTGGCGGTACAAATTGGCGAGCACGTTGCTGGGCGTGTACGGCTGGCCGAGGGACTGGCCTCCGTGCGAGTCGGTTTCGCCAATGACTTGGCCCATTCGGAATCCGCCGCCAGCGATCACGGCCGCACTAGCTTCTGGCCAGTGATCGCGGCCATCGCCGCGCGAGATGCGTGGTGCTCGGCCAAACTCACCCCACAGGACGACGGCGACGTCTTTGTCCAAACCACGCTCGTGCAGATCGGTGACGAGTGCTTGGAAACCCAGATCGAGTTGTGGCAACTGCTCGCGCATCTCGCTGAAATTCTTCTCGTGAGTGTCCCAGTCGCCGACCTTCAGCGTCACGACCGAGACGCCCGCTTCAACCAGCCGCCGAGCCATCAGAAAGTTCTCACAGTACTTGCCGTACCGAGCATGCGTTTCCGGCAACTCGCGTGAGACATCGAACGCCTCGCGGACTTGTGGGGACGTGATCATCTCCAGCGCTCGTTGCGTGTAGGTGTCGATCACCGACAATCCGCTGGTCGCATCGACGTCCCGGCTGAGCGTGTCGAACTCTCGGAGGATTTGGCGGCGATCGCGCAGACGCTCCAGCGAAATCCCCTTCGCGAGACTCAGATTCGCGAGGCCGTCCGCTTTCGGGACGAATGGCCGATGCGCGGGGCCGAGATACGTCGGGCCTTCGTTGTCGTACAACCCCGGCGGCTTGTACATCAGGCTGACGTACGGCGGCATGCCACCAGAATGCGGACGTTGATGACTCACGACGGAACCAAGCACGGGACGCTTTCCTCGCTCGCCAAACCCGGTCAGGATGAAATGCGGCGTGTGGTCGCCGAGGTCGATCGACTTGATCCCGCGCACGATCGCGAGCTTGTCCAGCATCTGAGCGACCTTCGGCAGGTACTCGCAAATCTGCACGCCGGGCAGGTTCGTGGCGATCGGCTGGAACTCTCCGCGAATTTCGGCAGGAGCGTTCGGCTTCATGTCCAAGCTGTCGATGTGCGACATCGCGCCGCGCAGCCAAATCATGATGACCGATTTGGGACGTCCCGCGTCCGAACCTGCGATCGCCCGACTCCGCAACACATCCGCCAGCGTCAGGCCACCGAATGCCAAGCCGCCGACTCGTAACATTTCGCGGCGAGTGATTCCGTCACAGAGCTTTGTGCCTCGGCCATGAATACTCAGCATCGCAAGTTCCTCGCTTTGAGAAGCTGTCCGAAAATCGACGGCAACGGGGTCGGGAAGATGATCTCGCAATCGGACCTGTCGGAGCAAGCCAAATCACGAAATCGGGAGCCTCCCGCCGGACGGAATCGCTCGATATGGTGTTGATCGTCAAAGGCAAAACAGTTTGTGGAGAACGCAAACCTTTCGTTGGAGCATTCCATGCAAAGCAAAGCCACCACCGTCGAACAATACCTTGCGGAATTGCCCGAGGATCGTCGCGCGACCATTGCCGCCGTGCGGAAGGTGATCCTCAAGAATCTCGACAAGGATTTCGAGGAAGGAATGCAGTACGGCGGCATCGGCTACTTCGTGCCGCACCGTGTATTCCCGGCCGGCTATCACTGCGATCCGACGAAGCCATTGTGTTTCGCGGGACTCGGGTCGCAGAAGAATTACATATCGCTGGGCCTGATGTGCGTCTACGGTTCGGAGAGCCATGCGAAATGGTTCCGAACCGCATGGGCAAAAACCGGGAAGAAGCTCGACATGGGCAAGTGTTGCATTCGATTCAAAAAGCTGGATGACGTGCCGCTCGAAGTCATCGGCGAGGCCATCCGTCGCGTGTCGGCCAAGAAGTACATTGAGATCTACGAGTCGTTGCTCAGGGACTCACGCAAGCGGTCGACCACGAAAACGGCCAAAGCTCGACGAACAGCAAAGCCCGCTGCCACGACAAAAGCTCCGCCTGCGAAGCGAGCCAAGAAATAGGACGGACAACCCTGTCCGTCCTCAATGAGCAACGGACAGGACTGTCTGTCCCACCAACGAACCGCTGTCCGCGAACGACTAGGCGTGCGTGCCTTGTTCGCTTTTGACCCGAGTCAACTCCGCTTGCAGCATCCGGTCTTTGAAGCCGGACGCGAAGACTCCGATCGCCACGACACCGTGAATTGCAACGCCCAACCCCCAACCCAGAAAGGGATACAAGCTCCAAGCCTTGTTGGGTGAAGATAGGTAATTGATCGCGAAGAGGACCAGCATGACGAGCACGAAGACCGAGGCGTGAATGTAAAACCCGATCTTGGAATTCGTCCGCGCGCGAGCCATGTCGAGAAGTTCTGTTTCTGTCATCATTCCTCCTTGTGGAACCGTGTGAGTGCCTGAGTGGCTAAGTTTTCGATTTCAGTGGGACGGGCAACAGTACCCATCCTCCATTTCACTGCGTTACCTCCGGACCGTACTTGACGGCTTGGAAGTCCGATAGCCGGATCGGAAGAAGTCCGGTTGATTGTCGACCTTCCACGACTTGCCGTTGTGCAGGAAGAGCCGGCGTTGTTCTTCGAGATTGAACGGTCTGGCTCCGATGCGGCCGAAGACGCTGAGTTGATTGCCGGATTCGTCAACCGCTCGATCGCGGTCGACGCCCTCGGAAACGCACAGGGCGTGACCATCCTTCGGGAGCTTCTTCGTTGCGATCAGGGACGGAGCCGGACGTGTGGCGAAGCCCATGTTACCGGGGGTTTCGGGGCTGGTGAGTTGCACGACCCGCAGGCCGTTGTGGCCGTCGGCGAGGTACGCGAACTGGCTGTTGTAGGCGATGCCGAGCTTCACATCGTTCAGATCGTTGATGCAGCCGTCGGCGTTGAAGATTTGATCGACCTTCGGTTCGAGCGGGTTCTTGACATCGACGATGATCAGCCCATCGTGGCCGCCGGAAACGTAGGCGTATGTGCGAGCGACGTAGACGTTGCGAGCTTCGTGCAGCGGCAATGAGGCTCGCGGTTCGGGGGACGCGAGGTTGGTCACGTCGAGAATCTTCAAGCCCTCGCAGTCGGTGACGAAGGCATAACGAAACTGGACTTGGACGGCGTTCGGCTGGTTGAGGAACGGTGCTCCGATGACCGTCTCGATGCGCGGGTTCGTCGGATCGCGCAGATCGACGACAACCAGGCCGATGTCGGCACAAATGTAGGCGAAGGTGCCGACAATCGTGATGGCACGCGCGCCGCACAGGATGCCATTCGGATTGAACGTGACGGCACGTTCCAAGAAGTTGTTGGTTGGATCGCCGTCGAGCAGCGTGCCGGCTCCGACAAGAATCAGTCCCTCTTGGCGGTCGGCGACGTAGAGGTAGGCGTAGATGCCGTGAACCGCTTGCTCTTCGTTTTCGGGGTCTTGTTTGCGAGTCGGATCGGGCGCGGTCGTGGCGGGTGCGGCGACGGCGGCGGCGTCTTTCGTCGGGACGTAGAATTTCTGACCGATCGGCGAGACCGGAGCAGTGACGATCCGCTCGGAGAATCCTTTGTGGTCGATGAAGGCGACATCGAACACACGCAAGCCAGCTTCACCGCAGGCCGCGTAGACGTACTCGCCGCGCAGTTGCAGGCTTTGGATGTTCGGCTTGCGAAGCGGATGCCGCACTCGGTCGCTGACGTCTCGGCCGGAGTGCTCGTGAGAGTGTTCGAGTTCGCCGCCGTGTTCGACGTGCTCGTGGTAGTTGTCGGGATACGCGAGTTTGTGCAGGCTGCTGCCGATGACAGTTTGCGGTTCGTCACGTTCGGTGACGACGACCGCTTCCATGCCGTGTTCTCCGGCACCGACCCAGCAATAGCGGCCCATCCAGTTCATGTAGTTGGTCCCCTGCATCAGCAACTGAGCCATGATGGCGTTGTTGTCCTCGGCAGCGGAGAGGTGGCAGTCGGCACATTGCTTGGTCCCGTCGCGTCCACGGACGGTGTGCGGCACGTTCGTCGAGAAGGCGACGCCGCTCATGCCGTCGGCGGAGATCGTCTGCTGCTGGACGTAAACCGATTCTCGGTTCTGGTTGTAGCTGCCGACATGGATCGCGCAAGCTGAGCGAGCCGGACTGACGCGATTGCCGGAAACGGTTCCGTCTTTGGCCAGCATGTAGATGTCGTCGCGCAGCGTCTGGAAGTTGTACGAGGTGTAGTTGCGGCTGACGTCTCCTTCGTTGTGCAGCGAAGGCATCTTCACGTTCGCTCGCTGGGGCAGGTGGCAGCCGTAACAGCTCGTGTTCCAGGACGAGTGGCAACTCGCGCAGCTCATCTTCTTGTTGTCGTGCGCGCATTTCGACGAGTCTTTCGGGCGTGTTCCCCAGGCGATCTCGTCCCCGTCGAAGCGGACGGTCTTGGCGAGATGGGACTTCGCGTTGTACCGCGGATGGCCGGGCGTGATGGTGTCGACAACCTGCGGGACTTCCCACTGACGTGGCTGGTCGACGTCCTTCGTGACCATCGCGGTTTGGATGATCTTGTTGCCGACTCGGCGGAAGCGTGGCTTGCCAGACGGCGTGGAAAGCAGTTCGAGATTCGTGCCCCCTTCCGGTGCGGCGGGACCGGACGTGCGCAGCGAGGCGCGTCGATACGCATCGCCGTGGCAGTCTTCGCAGGCGATCTCGATGGCGGCGCGGACCTCGCCGTACAGCTTCGTGTTGCCGTGGTTGTCCTGTTTGAAATGACAATCGACGCAGTGCATCCCGCGTTCCAGGTGGATGTCCATGAAATGCACCGGCATGCCGTCCTTCTGCGGCCGGCAGTCAGGATGCAGCATCGCGTAGTTCAGCTTCGCAGTGGATTCGTCCTCGATGACTTTCTCTTTGTGATCGAGCAATCGTCCCTCACGGTCCTTTTTGAAGACGGCTCGAAAAACCCAACCGTGACCGTGGAAGTCGGCAAACTGCGTGTGCTTCAACTGCGGATTGAGGTCGGCCGTTTGATCGAGAAACGTCGGATCGGACCAGTTGCCGCGCAGCGAAGTTTCTTCCGGGTTGTTCATCGCGGCGCGGACGAACTCTTCGGCGGTCGGATTCTTTTGCTGCGGTGGGTACATGAACTCGCCGTCGGTCTCGTTGTCCCACCACATGAAGCCGAGGTAGCTGTTCATCACGGTCGTGCCGGGGTGCATGTGGCAGACGATGCACTGGCTACTCGGAATCGCGGTCGTGAACTCGTGCTTGATCGGATGGCCGGACTCGTTCTTTGGGATGGTCGGATCGGGATTGAGCGACAGTCCGCGATGGCCGGCTTCGGCGTGCGGTCCCGAATGGACGTGCGAACGATCGTTGGCATAGATGACGTGACACGCGGTGCAGCCGCTCGACCGATAATCGCCGGCGTGATCGTTCGTGCCGAGGAAATTCAGCGTCGGATCGAGCAGCCGCGTCTTCTGCAAGCCGATGAAGACGGGATCAGTGCGGTTCTCAGTGCCGAGTCCGCGATTGCTCAGCCGGCTGCGCGGGCGGCCCGGTTCTTCTTCACGTTCGGGGATGCCGATCTCGCCACGAAATCGCCCGCCCCGTTCAAAAATGCGGAGCACGTTGCCGGGCTGAGTCGTCTCAAAGCGCGGCAGCGGATCGAGAAACGGCACGACCCCTTTGTATTTCATCTCCCACTCAGTCGGAGCTGGCACGGTTTGCATTCGCTGCGGCGCGCCGTTCATCGAATAGCTCTCGCCGTAGCGCGATCGCTTCTTCGGCACCGCGCCGTTGTTGTACAGAGCCGCGCCCCACAGCATGCAGCCGTGAGTCATCATGCTCTTTTTCACTTCGAGCGTTTCTTTCGGATGACAGCCGGCCGTGCCGCACGACAAGTGCGCGATCCGCAAGTCACCGGGATTCACGAAGCGGACGAAGTCCGGGCATTCGTGATTGAGCACCGTGTAGGACCGCGCGGGATTGGCTGATGTCGCCCACACGTCCGGGAATCTCGGCTGGACGTGAGCCTGCCACTTGTTGTTCGTGGTCGCATCCCCGCCGTGGCAGTCGACACAGCCGAGATGAGTTGTCCCTGGCTTGTGCATGTCGCCGGTGTTCTTGTGGCATTGGATGCAGCCCCAACTCTTGACGTAAGCCTCGTCGGTCGTTTGCCGCATCAAACTGAACTCATCGAGTCGCAGCGGTTCGCGCGCTCCGCCGTGAACGCGCGGCTTGAGCGGCTCATCGGGCGCGGGCGGAATCAACTCTTGTTGCCGCATGCCTGCCGGCTGCACGGCAGAGTCTCGCCGCTTGAGCTTTTGAATTGCGGCCTTGAGCGTCGGCTCGCCGGCAAATGAGCTTCCGCCACCAAGCAGCAGCATCGCGAACAGAATGGAAAAGATAAGTCGCATGGCAGAGACGTCCTTGTCTCAACAGTAGCCCTGTCGCTCCGCGACAGGAGAGCCGAACGTCTCTCGACGCCGGCGATGTTGTGTTGTTTGAGAGTCGCTGAATCCTCGGCTTTCCTGTCGCGGAGCGACAGGGCTACTAATACGTGAGGTCGATTTGCAGGAAGCTGGCGAAGAATCCGTTTTGGCTACCGTTGTTGCGATTGAAGAGGTCGTTGAAGCCGCGATCCGGAATCAGTCCGGAGACGCCGCCGATGATGATCACGTTGTTGTTCAGGAACGGACGGTACTCGACTCCGGTGCTCAGATCGGTGCCGATCTGCCTGCGGACTTTCTCTTGGAAGACGTACTGCTCCAGCACGTTGGTCTGATCGAACCACAGAAAATTGCAGTTGTTGACGAATCGCAGTTTCGGAGTGACGTCGAAGTCCACTCCGAAATTCAGCAGAAATAAACCGGGGTTCACGAAGTTTGATTGGCCTTGGAATTTGCTCGACCGCAGGTCAGGCACGAGGCTCATGCGATTGACGAGGTTCACGCCGAACAGCCCGATGGTTTGCCGCTGCCAATAACTGAAGCCGCCGCCAGCGAAGTTGGGGTTGTCGAGAATCGTGTCAAAGCCGGTGGCTCTGTCGTCGTTGATGTCCTTGTCGCCGCTGGCCCAGAAGAATGAACTGCGGAAGCGCACCCAATCGCGATCGTACGACAACTCCAGCGCGGCCATCTGAGCGTCAATGTCCTGTGCCTTGCCCGCCAGCGGGTTGAGCGTGTCGTGACCGAGCACCCAATAAAACGCATGGCTGACATTGACCCGATTGATGTGCCCGTCCCCCGCCCAGCCCAGGTAATACGCATCGACCTTGTGCTCTTGAAATACACCGACCGGATCGGGGCGGACGAGAAAATCGTTTTTGTCAAACTCGGTGCTCGGCCCGTCGTGGTTCCAGTGAAAACTGGTCTGAGCCGTGTAGCCGGGAAACAGAAAATCCTGGCGGTAATAGTTGGCAATCAGCGTGTTCTGACGCCGGTCGTCGAACGTGTTGAGCAAGCTGTTGGTCTGCTTCTCGGTCTGATCGAAAAAGACGACGTTGTATTGGTCGCGATTGGCGTTGTTGTTGCCGAACAGTCGCACCCCGCGGTTGATGTCGCTGAAGATGAAGCCGCGAAAGTCGCTGACGAACTGCTGCGAACCGGCTCGCACCGAAACGAAATCGTAGTACGGGCTGGTGTCGGCCAGCTTGGTTTCGAAGAACCACTCTTCGAGTGCCCCGTCCGTTCGAAACCGCGTCTTGCCGTGATTGACGTTTGGGTTGACGATGCCCAACTCCCGCACGTCGAGGTAATTCAAGTTGAGGACCGGCGTCACTTTGATGCGCCAGTCCGCCGGCTTGAACGCTCCGTCGCCGTGAACGAGATCGAACGACAGGGAGAGGTTTTGCGAGACGAAGAATTGATTCGGGTTGCCGAAGAATTCCGTTTGCCCCGCTCCGCCAGTGCTCTCGAAAGGAGTCGTCGGCGTCGGCACTTGCCGAGCTTCGAGGATCGTCAAGTTCGTCGCGGTGAGGTTCAGAAACGTGTGCTGACCGAAGATCGGAAAATCACCCTTCAGCACGTTTTGGTTGTACGGATCGAGAATATTGCCCTGCATGTACGGGTAATCGTCTTCCGGCGGATAGCCCTTGCCGTAGCGATCCCATTCGGGGAATCCGGATCGCCAGCGATCCTCCATCGGGACGAAATGGCTGCTCTCTTGGCCCTCGCTGGGGAGCACTCCGCTGCGGCCAGTGAAACCGAGCGGTGCATCCATCGGATAGGCGAAGAGCGTGCCCGGTTCGAGCGGCAATTCCGGCAGCAACAACGGATCGGACTCTGGAAACGTCGGCTCGAACGGCCGTCGTAGAACCGGTGGGCGAACGTCGTCACCAGCGGTGGGCAACGGTAGTTCTTTGAAAACGTCCTCTTCCTCGTCGGCAGTCACTTCCAATTCTTCCTCGGTCGCGATGGCCCACTCGACGAACGGGGGCTCCTCATCGGACTCGACGCCCGTGAGTAAATCCGCTCTTGGACTGAGGGGCGGAGTCGCCGCAAAAACCGCCTGCCAAGTGAGCAGCGTGAAGCAGGCAAAGGCCGCCAACATCAACATCCAGCGACGCGGGACGCTGAGTTCGGCGCGCACACGAACGGCTCGACGTCGCGCGTCGATTCGTAGCAACGGCAATCCGGACGTCTCCGAATGTCGCGGCACTGTGCGCCTCATCCTTGAAGACACGTCGCCGCGCCAGCTTCGCGCGACCCGCATCCCTGCGTGAAAACACTCCGGCCGCGCTCTACCGATGAGCCACGGCTTTTCCGCTTTCATCGGTTCTGCCGACGGAAGCAAATCAATCCGTTGAGCACGGTTCTAACGCCCGATGAAGGAAAGGCCCGATCTCGTGCGGATCGTGGAATGCACAAAAGTCGGGTGGCTTCGGGGGTCCGGGGCGAATAGTTTGTGCGAGCAACTGCCAATCCGAGAAATCTTCGGGCCACAGGGATTTTCGCTCATGTCTCGGTTGTTCTCGTTCCTGTGCCGCACCCCGCGACCAGCACGTCGCAGAGCCTCGCGTGCGCTCGGCGCGGGTCTCCCGACCCCGCCGGTGGAATGTCTGGAGTCCCGGCAGCTTCTGGCCGCCACCCCCATCACCGCTGACGAAGTCACGCTGCTGCTGAATCGCGCGGCCGTCGCAACCAATTCGGAAGACGCCATCATCGCCGTCGTGGATCGCGGCGGACGAATCCTGGGAGTGCGTGTCGAACAGTCGGTGATCACCGAGGACAAAAACGTCAACGGCATGTTGGATCCGGGCGAGGACAAGAACGCCAACGGCATCATTGACGGCATTGACGCCATGTCCAACGGCGGTAACGGGAATGGACTGATCGATCCCGGTAGTGCCGAAGAAGAAACGCTCGTGTTTGCCATCGACGGAGCCGTTGCGAAAGCTCGCACCGCCGCGTTCTTCGCCAACGGCACGTCGGATTCTCGAATCGATCCCGAAACTGGAGTGGCCCCGGCCATCGGAACAGCGACGCCAACCGTCGGTCCACTGACATCGCGCACCGTGCGATTCATCAGTCAAACCACGATCACGCAGCGCGAGATGCAGTCGAACCCCAACGCCGACCCAATTCTGGAATCGGACGTCCGCGGCCCAGGCTATGTGGCTCCGGTCGGTATCGGCGGACACTTCCCGCCAGCGATTGCACACACGCCGCAGGTCGATCTGTTCGGCATCGAGCACACCAATCGCGACAGCATCGTGCATCCCGGAGCGAACTCAATCCGCGAAACCACGGACCCGACTCTGACCGTCCTCGGTGGAGTCGGCGACGGGAAAGACCTCCTGCTGCCGGGTCGCTTCAACACCACCTACGAGCCAGGCAAAGACATCGAGGCTCCCGAAAGTTACGGCTTCACTTCGCGGCGCATGACCGAAGCTCAGTCGCGCGGCATCGCGACTCTGCCCGGCGGAATTCCGCTGTACCGTGACTTTGATGTCGTCGGTGGCATCGGCGTCTTCTTCCCGGGCACGGTTGATGCGGACGGAGCCGGTCCGCAACAACTCGGCGACGCGACGTTCGAGCAAGGCTTCGTCCCCGGCATCAAACAAACCGAAGCTCAACGCACGAACGCTCCGAAGGTGCTGGAGGCGGAATACATCGCGTTCGCGGCAGCCGGCGGCGCGACCTTCGGTGGACTCGCCGCGAAGGACAAAATCGGAGCGATCACCGGTTTGGACGGAATCCCCCTCGACCCTTCGCCGTTCCTGTTGCCGTTCGGACGGATTGATCTCGTTGGCATCACGCTGCAAATCATCGGCCCGACCGCGGGAGTCTCCGGCGTTCGCACGGTCGAAGCGCTCGGTAAAAAACTTGGAGTCGGCCACAACACTGGTGCCAACCAAGTCGTCGATCCTGGTGCGGACTTTGATCCGACGACGCTGGGCGACAACCTCATCGTGCGAGATGGCGTCGATGTCCCCGAAGGTTGGCTCGTCATGCCACACGCGGGCAGCTCGCTGACCGAGGACAACGTGCGGGACATCATCGAGCAAGGCATTGCCACCGCCAACGCCACGCGAGCCGCAATTCGCCTCAAAGTCACGAACACAATAAAAGGGACGACGGTCTCCGGTGCGCGAACTCGCATGGTGTTTGCTGTCACCGATACGGATGGCAGCATTCTGGGCCTGTACCGCATGCACGACGCGACGGTCTTTTCGATCGATGTCGCCGTCGCGAAAGCTCGCAACACGGCCTACTACGCCGACGCCGCGCAACTGGCACTCAACCCCGGCGATAAGGTGGATGACGACAACGTTGGCGGAGCCGACGTGCCGCTCGGCACTGCGTTCACCAACCGCACGTTTCGCTTCTTGGCCGAACCGCGTTATCCCCAAGGGGTCGATGGCAGCAAGCAAGGCGACTTCTCGATCCTCAACGACCCCGGCTTCAAGACCGATTTGCTGAAATCGAAAAATCCGACCATCGCCGCCGGAGCGGTCGAGAACCTCGCTGACCCCTTCTCTGCGTCGGTGTTCTCTTCGTCGACCACATCGGTGTTCGGTTACGACTCGTTCAACCCAGGAAGCAATTTCCGACAGGTGGCAAACATCGCCAATCAAAACGGCGTCATTTTCTTCCCTGGCAGCGCACCGGTCTACAACGCCCTCGGCACGCTGCTTGTCGGTGGCTTTGGCGTCAGCGGTGACGGCGTCGATCAAGACGACGTCGTGACCTTCTTCGGAGTGAACGGCTTCCGTCCGCCCGCAGCCATTCAGGCCGATCAGTTCCTCGTGCGTGGTACACGGTTGCCGTACCAAAAGTTCAACCGCAATCCGTTCGCATAGTCCGCCACCGGCGGATTGCCCGTCCCTGCCTTCACAACCAAAGACGGGCAAGAGTGCCCATCCTCCAAAACAAAGTCGCCATGATGGCCCACTCCAACTCTCTCGCTCGACTCATCGGGCTGATCTTGTTTGGCGTGCTCGTTTCAAGTTGTGCCGTGTTGCGAGCCGGCAATCACCACTGCGACACCTGCGAGCGCTATGACCGCCACGCCTGCGCCGGCTGGCCACAGTGCATCTCGCGCTGGGCACGCCCGTCCTACGGCTGCCACGAGTCAGGCTGCTACGTCGGCGGCGGCGCACCGTTTCATGGCGACGGTCGCTGCGCCCACGAAGGGACATGGGGCTGGGACTACCACGGCCGCCTCTTCACCAAACGCATCTGGCTCGGCTGGCACCACGGCCGCCGCGATCAAGGCGGCACCGGAGCGTACAAGACCGACGGCCCGCACCTGCTGCATCACTGAGGCGGAATGTTCTCGATACCAGAACCTGTTCGACAGCAGGTCGTCCCGAATGCGCTCTTGATGACGTCCGGCCGTCGCAAAGCGTAAGCGATCCACACGACGACTCCGATGATGATGGGCATGAAAAACGGATCACCGACCCGCACATGCGTCGCGGTGGCTCCGCCGAGATAACCCGTCAACAGGATCGCCCCGAGAAATGACGTCCGAGGGATCAGAAACACGACCGTCGCGACAACTTCCACAACACCGATTATGAGCATCGTGTCGGAGTCATAGCCGAGCTTCACGAACATCTCTTTCTTGCCTTCCCATTCCGTGAACTTCCCCGACGCGCTCGCTCCGATCAGCATCGCAGCGAGCAAACCGCTCAAAATCCAACCTGCAATTCGCTGCGTCTTCGATGCCACCATGATGTCTCCTCTTTTGCGAAAATGGTTTCGAAACGGATGTCGCCCTTCCGCCCAATGTCGCCCTTCCGCCCAATGTAGCCCTGTCGCTCCGCGACAGGAAAGCCGAACTGTCGGTTGACGTCATTCGCGCGACCGACCCGTAATAGCCAATCAGCGTCAATCGCGCGCTCGGCTATCCAGTCGCTGAGCGACAGGGCTACAACGGCTTCGAGTAATGCAAATACTCATTTGGCTTCAGCCACGCGTTCGGGCCGTTGTTCGCGATGTAGCGGCGAAAGGCGTCGAAGTGGTCGGGCGAGCGGATCAGGTGATCGAAGCCGTCTTGCTGCCAGAAGTGGCCGGAGGCTCCGAGTTGTCGGTTGATTTCGCGAGCGGTGAAGTGCTTCCACGATTCGCATTGGACCAGCATCCCGTCTTCATCGACGAAAGCCGCGAGCAAATGGACGTGGTTGGGCATGACCACGACATCGGTCAATTCATATCGCTCGCCGTCAAACTTGAGCAAGCTGTCGCCGACGATCTTCGCCACCGACGGATCGCGCAGCACGCACGCGCCGTGGCAGGTACGGGTGGCACAGGTTCGCAGAACCTGTGTGCCGAAGGCATTGGAAACTCGGAGTCAGCGCGGATTCCATGACCAGCCCTCAATCGCGATTGAGCACGAACTCCGAATTTCCAATGCTTCGCACACAGCTTGAAGCAAACTGTGCCACCCGCGCGAGTCGATGCCGTGTCGGCGAAGCCACTCCTCTCGATCCGCGTGCCAGCGATTGAGCACCGATTTGGGGATCGAGTCGATCGTTCGCCAAGTGATGAAGCAGACGGTTCCCGCCTGCGACCAATGCGGCAACTTGCGTTCGACGATGGAGAACTCGGCGTTCGGATCAAACACCTGCAACGGCCAAAGCGAAGAAGCCATGTCGAGTCTCGCGCGAAGGGAGGCGTCGCAAAATGTAGCCCTGTCGCTCCGCGACAGGAAAGCCGAACGGTCGTTTGACGTCGTCCGCGCGATCAACCCACAACAGCCAATCCACGTCGTTCGCGCGCTCGGCTAACCTGTCGCGGAGCGACAGGGCTACTTTCACTCGCCAGGAATCTCTAGCAACACGAAATCACTTTTCAATGCCCGCTTTGGGCAGGCATCGTGATTCCAGAGACAGCAATCGAGAATGCGGAAATTGCAGGAACGACACACGTTCCGCTGATTGCTTGGACCGGGAGTGCCTCTGCTGACGGCATGTCAACAATCCGACGGCCATCAAAGTAGTTGTCCGCAGCCGGATAGATCTTCGGATGAAGACTTCCAATGAGCTTGAAAAACTCATCACGTAAAGTGCGGCAGAAATCGGCGAAGTAGACGAATGGGTTGAGGTCAACTTCATCCCAGATGCTCTTGTCGTCCCACTCACCAAAAGCTGCGTTTTGCATCGCGATTTTAGGGACCATTAACAGGCCATCGTTGACACGCGCAGGCATCCGTGGTCCATGCATGATGTGGCTACGAGCAGCGTAAAAATCTTGGAGGGGACCGTAGAACGCACCACCCATCCCTAGAGTTTCGTCAATGAGTTTGAACATGTCTCGAATATGGCCGATCAAAGTCACCAATTGCATTAACCGCTGTTGCTCAACGAGAAACATGGACAAGTCACTCACCGCTCCGGAAGTAGCGTCCAACGAGGTGGCAAGATTGTCCAGTTGGTGAGCTTCGACAGCGAACGTGTAGTGTGCTTGCGAGAACTTCTTTCGTTTCCGCTCCTTATCCGCCGTCAACCCGTTGATCGGCAACGACCATCCGCGTCCATTGTGTCCGATGAAAGCTGCCCAAATCGGCTCGTAGGACGGAAGACGCTCGCGAATCCATGTTGCGTACTGCGACTCGAAAGCATCGCCTTGCTCAAGTTTCATGGTGTGGGAGTACCTCAAGCTAAAGTCACTCTGGCGGTTAATCGTGGGCGAACTGCTTCGGAATGTGAAACTATCTATCTGTTAGCAGATTTCCTAGTAACCTCACTCTGCTTCGATTCGCTTGCCGCAGACTCTTCGCCCGGCCAGAATCGCAACTGCATCGTGAATTTGAAATCTCAATTTGAAATCTGAAATCTTCAGGAAGGTGCATTCATGCCGTCGTGCGTTTTGGCTTATTCGGGTGGGCTCGACACGTCTGTGATTCTCTGTTGGCTGCAAGAGCAAGGTTACGACTGCCATGCGGTGTATGTGGACCTCGGCCAGCCGTGCGAGGATCGGCAGGCGATTTTGCAGAAGGCGAAGAACTGCGGAGCGAAGACTTCGCAGATCGTGGATGTGCAGGAAGAGCTGTGTCGCGACTTCGCGTTTCCGATCATGCAGTTTCAGGCGAAGTACGAAGGCTGGTACTTGCTGGGGACGTCGATCGCTCGGCCGCTGATCGCGAAGGAGTGCGTCCGCATCTGCCGCGAGGTCGGGGCCGAGGCGTTCGCTCACGGAGCCACCGGCAAGGGGAACGATCAGTGCCGCTTTCAGCTCGCGGCCGAGGCGCTCAACCCGGCGGTGCAGATCATCGCTCCGTGGCGGATTGAAAAGTATCGAGCCGCGTTTCCCGGCCGGACGGCGATGATTGATTACTGTGCGAAGAAAAACATTCCGGTGAAGGCGTCGGTCTCGAAGCCGTACTCGTCCGACGAGAACTGTCTGCACATCAGCTATGAAGCGGGCCAGCTCGAAGAGCTAACGACCAACGGCGTCGAACTGGTCGAGTTCGGCATGTGCGTCACGCCAATGGCCGCTCCCGACAAACCGGAGACGATCACGATTCACTTCGAGTCGGGCGTGCCGGTGTCGCTTAACGGGCAGAAGAAGTCGGCGCTGGAGATGGTCAAGGACCTCAACACGATCGGCGGCCGGAACGGAGTCGGCATCATCGACATGGTCGAGAACCGCTTTGTCGGCATGAAGAGCCGCGGCGTGTACGAGGCTCCCGGCATGACGATCCTGTATCACGCTCACCGCGTCGTCGAGCAACTGACGATGGACCGCGACCTGATGCACCTCCGCGACCGCCTCGCGCCGGAAGTCGCCGAGATGGTGTACTACGGCTTCTGGTATCACGCGAAGATGGACGCTCTGCTGGCCTTCAACCAGAACGCTCAACGCTTCGTCACCGGCGACGTCACGCTGAAGCTCTACAAAGGCAACATCATCACCGCCGCGCGCAGCAGCCCGAACAGCCTCTACGACGAAGGCATCGCCACGATGGAGGGGGGCGGGAGCTACAACCAAACCGACGCCGAAGGGTTCTTGCGGATTCAAGGCTTGCCAGGGCGAGTGCAAGGGCGAGTCACGCCGCGCAGTTATTGAGCGGCATCGGCCTTGCCCGGTTCCCTCTCCCTTTGGGAGAGGGCTAAGGTGAGGGAGCCAAGCAACGTTTGACGTCCATCCACTCACCAAACTTGCCTTCTGATGCGGTTGATTTCGCGAATCGACATCAACTCACCGCTCGTCCCTCACCCGGCCTTCGGCCACCCTCTCCCAAAGGGAGAGGGACTTGGAACTGCCCGAATGGCAATTCATCGCATGTTTTTGAAAGGCCCGTGGGAGGTTCGGCGGTTGGATTGTGATGAGCCGTCACGCCGCGTCACGCTGCCGGCGAGTTGGCAGACAATCTTTGAAGGAAGCAGTTGCGAACGCGCCGAGTTCCGCAGGACGTTCAATCAGCCGACGAACCTCGAATCGCACGAGCATGTCTGGATCGTGTTCCAAGGCGTGCGCGGCGCGGCCTGGGTGGACATCAACGGCCAACGACTTGGCGGGATCGACATCGCTCAAGAAACGGCAGAGTTTGAAATCACTCCGCACCTCGCGCTGCACAACGAACTGGTCGTGCAACTCACGTTCGATGTCGGAAGCCCGACCGATCAGCCCGGCGGCTTATGGGGACCAGTGGCGTTGGAAATTCGCTCGTAGGTCAGGCTTCCCAGCCTGACTCGAACGGGCATCGACGCGGGTAGCAGCATTCGAGTCAGGCTAGGAAGCCTGACCTACGTCAATGAGCATCATGTCCGTGGCCGTGATCGCCATGCGCGTGCGGGTCGGGCATCGTGACTTCGCACCATTGGTTGCAGCAGCCGGAGAGTTGGACGCTGCCGCAGAGGAACATCAGGCAGAACAACGCAGTCACATAAACCAGCTTGCCGACAAAATTGCTAAGAGTCAGGCCCAGGATGAAGTGGCTTCCACTGTCCGGTGGAGCGACGACGCCCCAAATCAGAACCCACACCGCACCGATCAGCAGCACTCCCAGCAAACCACCTTTGGAGACCAGTACCTCGCGCAGCTTGATCCAGTTGACGGCGCACAGCCAAAAACCGATCCACAGCGCCAACGGAAACCACGGCAGCAGCAACCCGCTGACAGCCCTCAACAAACTCCAGGCAGCGACGAGCAGGTCGCTCAAGCTGATCAGCAATTCCGACATGGCAACTCCGAAAATCTCAGGGCGATTCAACCAGAGACCTAGTCTTATGAGGCAACACGGTCTCCTGTGGACGGCGTCGGACTTTCACAAGAACGACTTTGAAAATCAACCGTCCAATTCCAGAGGTTGGCAGAACGATGACAGAAGAGCAAACAACGCCCCGCCAGTCCATCATCGTTCTGCCCCCATCGTTCTGCCAATCGCAATACTGCCGAGTCTTCATCCGGTCGGTCTCGATCCGACACTCATCAATTGCTAATGTGAGCGAAACGAAAGGGCGTCCGATGTCCGAAGTAGAAGCGACTCCGTCACCAGCACCCGTTCCCCCTGAGGAACTCAAACTGGCTTTGAAGGCGTTCAAGAAACGCCTCAAAGCCACCCGGCTCGATGACGAATCGAGGGTGGGCCACAGCCCGATGTCCAGCGGTGGCAAGTCGAGCATCGATGCCATTATTCCGCCGAGCCAATATCCCGCCGCGGTCTGGCAAGAGTTGGCCAGGCAAGGCAAGCTGAAGTACGCCACCCAAGGGTTTTACGAATTGGGTGCTCCTTGATCTCTAGCACGACGCGCCAGCGAGTGGTCGAATGACCGGCGAATCTCATCTCTCGCTGGCGCGTCGAGCTAAGTGGACCCGCAGAGATCGGTAGGCAGTGGGATAGGCTTCCAGCCTGTCATTTCTCGGAAACTTTGACAGGCTGGAAGCCTATCCCACGATGCGGGTCCACTTAGTTCTGTTGCGATCGGGGCTCCTCCGGGAAACTGCCATCGCGAAACACGGCTTTGCCTTCCAGCAGTGTCAGCAGAACTTTGGCGAGATGAATTTCGTGCGCCGGGATCTCGAACAAATTTCGGTCGAGGACGACCAGATCGGCCGCTTTGCCGACTTCGATCGAACCGGTTTCGGCCTCCTCAAAATTCACAAACGCGCCGTTGATCGTGTAGCCGGCCAGCATGAGCGGCAGATCAACGGCCTCATCGGGAATCCATGCCGCGCCGGGAGCCTCTTTGATTCCGCGGCGCGTCACGGCGACTTGAATCGCGTCGAGCGGATTCATTGACGACACGGACCAATCACTTCCGCAGGCAATCACTGCCCCGGTCTTGGCGACGCTGCGAATCGGGTACAGCCAGCGTGAGCGTTCCGGGCCGAGCACAGGCAGTGTCATGTCAACGATATATGGGTCTGCTTGCGCCCAATACGGCTGGAAGTTGGCCACAACACCGAGCCGCCGAAAGCGTGCGATGTCCGGCGGGTCGAAGAGTTGGATGTGGGCGATGTGATGCCGCGAATCGCGGTTGCCGTTGCGATCGCGAGCGAATTCCAGTGCGTCAAGCGAACTCTGAATCCCACGATCGCCAATCGCGTGAATGTGAATCTGAAATCCGAGGCGGTCCAGTTCGGCGGCGAGCGGCTTCAGCACTTCTGGTTCGAGATTCAACCAGCCGCGATCATCGCCACCACCGAGATACGGCTGGAGCAACGCCGCGGTGCGTGATTCGATGACGCCATCTTGGAAAATCTTCACGGCGGTCGTCCGTAGTCGTTTGCTCTGAAACTTCGTGCGCCACTCGACGAACTGCGGCACCTGAGACATGCCTTTGGCGTTATCGATCCCCATCGCTGCGACCGTTCGCACAGTCAGCTCGCCGGACTTGTCGAGTTCCGCGAAGGCGTTGAGATGCTGGTCGGTGACTCGCGCCTCCTGCACGGAGGTGATGCCAAAACGGTTGGCAATCTCCAAGCCGCGACGAAGTCCAGTGACGAATTCTTCGTGTGAGTACGGCGGAGTTTTGAGAATGACCAGCCGCGCCGCCGACTCGCGAAGCGTGCCGGTCGCCTCGCCGGTTTTGGGATCGCGCTCGATGCGTCCACGCGGCGGGTCGGGAGTCTCTTTCGTGATCCCGGCGATTTCCAAAGCTCGCGAGTTCACCCACGACGAATGCCCGTCGAACGCATCGAGAATCACCGGCCGATCCGGCACGATCTTGTCGAGCAACTCTTTGTGCGGATTGCCCCCGCTCAACGTCAACGGCCACCCGCCGCCGCGAATCCATTTCTTGTCGGGATGTCGCTTCGCAAACTGGCGCACCGCCTCAAGGACTTGGTCCATCGTCACCAATCCGTTGAGATTGCACTCGTCCAACTCGATGCCGCCACCCACCAGATGCACATGCGAGTCGTGAAAGCCCGGCAGCAGCATTTTGCCGTGAAGATCAATGCTGCGAGTCTGTGCTCCGATCCACGGCGCGAGGCCGGCATCAGTCCCAACGTACACAATTCGTCCCGCGCGAATCGCGACAGCCTCGGCCCAGCTCCGTGCCGCATCAACGGTGTACACGCCACCGCCTCGGAACACGCAGTCGGCCGGCAGCGGCACGGCAGATTGGGCCGCGGCGACCGAGTGAAGTCCGATCAGCAACAACAGAACAGGCCGTGCCAACATGGTTCGTCCTCGACTGAGAAACCCTCCAACGACAACTCTATCGCGTGGGACAAGCACGCTTCGAACGCCGCCCCCCAATCTCACTGCTATTACGGCATTGGTCAACTCGTGGTCAGAGCGATTGCGCGACGTTGGGCGACCTGCGAATTGGAGTATAGCAATTTGAGGAGTCGGCTTGGCAGGATGCTGGGCGATCAAATGGCGTTCGCGTTTCAGGATAAGCATCGTGCCCTCAAGTGTGAGTGTCGCGATTCGGAAACTTTTCTCGGAGTTGACATCCCAGACGGCGAGCGGTGATCTATACGTTGATCAACGTGGTAACGATTGCGGTGCGCGCGGTGGTCTGCGGAGCGGACGACTTCGTGGCCATCGCCGCATGGGACGCACCAAGCAGGAGTGGCTAGCGAAGTTTCTGGATGCGAACTGAAAGGACCGATTCGTGGACCAACAACGATGGCGTTTTCAAGACGGGATCTCGCTGGCCGCGTTCGTCGCGATGAGCTTGGTTTCACTTTCGATCTTCCCCTCTACGGCGATCCTCGCCGCGGAGACTCCGTCGTCGCGGCCGAACGTCGTGCTCATCATGGCGGATGATCTCGGCTACGAGACGATCGGCGCGAATGGCGGCACGTCGTATCGGACTCCGGTGCTCGACAAGCTGGCGACCGGGGGCGTGCGGTTCGATCAGTGTTATGTGCAGCCGCTCTGTACGCCGACGCGAGTGCAATTGATGACCGGGGCGTACAACGTCCGCAACTACATCACGTTTGGCAAGATGGACCCGGAGCTGACCACGTTCGGCAATCTCTTCAAGACTGCCGGCTACGCGACCTGCATCACCGGCAAGTGGCAGCTTGGTCAAGACCCCGATCTGCCGAAGAAATACGGCTTCGATGAGTACTGCCTGTGGCAACACACGCGCCGCCCGCCGCGGTACGCGAACGCCGGGCTAGAGATCAACGGCGTCGAGAAGGATTCCTCGAACGGCGAGTACGGTCCCGATCTGGTCAACGACTACGCTCGCGATTTCATCGGGCGGCACAAGGACAAGCCGTTCTTCCTGTATTACCCGATGATGCTGACTCACTCGCCGTATCAGCCGACGCCCGATAGCAAGACGTGGGATCCGCAGGCGAAAGGCGAGAATGTGAATCAGCGGCCCGAGCACTTCGGCGACATGGTCGAATACATGGACAAGCTGATTGGCCGGCTGATCGGGACGCTCGACGAGCACGGTCTGCGACGGAACACGCTGCTGATTTTCCTGGGCGACAACGGGACCGGCAATGGGACGAAGTCGATGATGGGAGACCGCATCGTCATCGGCGGCAAAGGGACCACGACTGCCGCTGGCATGCACGTCCCCGGCATCGTGAGCTGGCCCACCGTCATCACGACCGGCCGAGTCTGCCACGATCTGTTGGACAGCACCGATTTCCTGCCGACGATCTGCGAAGCCGCAGGAGTCAAGATTCCCGCGAGCCTGACGCTCGACGGACACAGCGTGCTGCCGCAGCTTCGCGGCGACAAAGGGGAACCGCGCGAGTGGATTTACTCGTGGTACTCGCCGCGCGGCGAGCGGTTGCGCGAGTTCGCGTTCGATCAGCTTTTCAAACTGTACCGCAACGGTGAGTTCTTCGATCTGACCGCCGACCGTGACGAGAAACATCCGCTGCCAGTCGCCTCGCTGAAAGAGGATGCCGCCGCAACCGCCAAACGATTGCAGGCGGCACTCAACGGGTTCGACAACGCCCGGCCCGCCAAGCTGCTTCGGCCGGAAGCGAGCGAAGCTCCCGCGGACAAGCCGACCAAGAAAGCCCAGAAGAAGGCCAACAAGAAAGGGGCCGCCACGAAAGCCCGCTGAACACGATCCCGCCTCTGGACGCTGTGTCGCGTTTCGCGATCACCGTTTCGCAATCACAATCGAGGACGCCATCACGGCGAGCACTGCGAGCGCGAACAAAAGGCTGAGGTGACCTCCGGCAGAAGAAGTGTGGGTGAGATTGGCCGGAGTTGGCTGTGAAGCGTGTGATGCGTGGCCGGAGGGGATTGCGATTAAGGTTGGCTCGGAGTCGGTTGTGGAATCGCTCGCGGTGTCTGGTGAAGGCTCGGAGGTCTCGCCATAGAGTCGCTCTTCCCAGTTCATCTCGCAGAGCAAATCGAAGCCTGGGTTTTGTTGTTTGACCTGACAGGAGCAGGCACCGCACAGATACCGAGTCAGGTCGCTGATGGAATCGGGATCGACTTCGCGAGCGGATTGCACATTCAGCACTCGTCCGCGACCGAAGACAGGGGCGAGATACGAATCGCTCGCCAGCGGTGGCTTCGCGAAGCCTCCATGCAGCAGCTTGATGAGAGCTTGCTCGGCGCGCGAGTCCGTGGAAAGTTCAACGACGGAGAACTTCAGGTGCAGCGGAATCCTGGCACGCAACTCGGAGCCGGGTTGGCCGACACCGGGAGGCAGCTCGATCTGATCGGCGAGGTTTTCGAGTGCAGAGTCGAGAGCTGCTTTCGCGCGGGCGGCTTGCTGTTTGTCGGTGCCTCGCACGAGCAGCCAGACGACGGCGTCCCCTTGAAGCAAGCGTTGCGCGACGTCGCGACGTGCGGGTGACGTCGCGAGTGTGTCCAAGAAGGGGTCGCTCAAACGTCCTTGCCACACGATGGATTGCCCGGTGGCTTTGCGTGGCGTTCGCACGACGACGGCCGGCAGCGGGGCGTCCTTCAGCGATTGCCACAGGGCGAGCAAATCGGCCGGCACGCGGCCATCCAGATCGCAGCGCACGACTTCCAGATTCACCTGGCCGCCATTGTGAACAGCGAGGTCTTCCAATTGATTCAGGCATTTCGCATCCGTGCCGTTCAAGGGTCCGCGGTAGAAGACGGAGACCTCAAACAAGTCGGGGGACCAGCGCTCCAACGCAAATCGAAATACCGGGATCGAGCACGCGGGAAGCGTTTGTGCCGACGCCAAGAACGCCAGCAGAGTCAGAACGAAGAGACGCAGCGACATGATTCACAACCAAAATGGACGGGCAAAGAGGATAGCGCGGCGAAACCGCAAATCAGTGCAAAGTGAAGAGTGCAGACTGCAAAGTGCAAAGTGCAAAATTGGGGTGACGGAATGATTGCTTGTTCGACATTTTTCACTTTGCAGTCTGCACTCTTCACTTTGCACTCTCAATCCATCTGGCGAACGTGGCTACAAACCTACTGCCCAAGGCACAGCACTTTGCCGTCGATGGTGGCGACGAAGATGCGGCCGTAGGCGGTGGACATGCCGTCCCAGACGGGCGTGCTTTTGAATTGAACGTTGCTGACGGCGCGGCCATCTTTCAACGAGACGGCGAACAACTGGAAGCCGAGTTTGCCTTCCAGCGCGTCATCTTGTTTTTGAAGCTGCGCGT
The DNA here is from genome assembly GCA_945904015.1 of Candidatus Kuenenia stuttgartensis. Lineage (GTDB taxonomy): Bacteria > Planctomycetota > Planctomycetia > Planctomycetales > Planctomycetaceae > SXKJ01. The sequence continues at coordinate 33,074 of CAMDPK010000005.1, forward strand.
GAATCGCCGGGTCTTTCGCGGCGAGACGTTCAAAGGCGTATTCCTCGTCGAGGAAATCCGGCGGGCCGGCGTACAGCAGCGAATCTTTGCCGAGCACCATGCTGCGGCAAAACACCGGACTGAACTGAGTCCATTGATGCTCGAAGTGCAGGCCGCCCGGTTTTGCATTGCCGCCAGTCGCTGCTGCGGCCAGCTTCGGGAACAGCACGCAGGTTCCGATGCGACCTTGTCCGGTCGGCTGGCCGCCGAGATCGCCGTCGTTCTTGTGTCCCGAATCATCTCGCGCCGAGCCGTTATCGAACGTCAGTGCGACCTGAGCTTGAGCCGTCAGCCGCCGGGACTTTTCGGGATCGTCATGCGCTTCGGTAATTTCGGTGGCGGTCAGTTCGCGATGGAAGATGCGCACCTCGTCAACGGCTCCGACCAATGGCGACGGACTTTTGTAATCTCCCACCGAGCCGCCGTTGTCGCCGCCGATCTCCAAAGGCTGAGCGGGATTGGTCGCGATCAACGCCTTGCTTTCGGACTTCGCTTGCAGCTTGCCATTCACGTAAAGCTTCATCGACTTGTCCGCGCCGAGCACTCCGGCCAGATGACACCAGCCGTTCGGCAGCCGAATGTCGGCCGTCGCCGTCGCGAGTTCATTGGCGGCTCGGACATGGAACGACGGTTTGCGACCTTCAAACGTCAAGGCGTATCCGTTCGTCGGGCCGCCGTGCGCCACGACGACTCCGGCCGGAGCGTCGGCCTTCACCCAGGCTTCGACGGTCAACGCCGTCTTGGCTGGATCGAGCGAATCGGTCTTCTCGAAGGAGACGGTGAAGGCGTCGCCGACAGCGCGTTTGCCTTTCGCGCCCGGCTTAGCACCGGCTCCTGCGACTGGCGCGTCACCGGCGGCATCGCGACTGGAGGAGAAGAGCTGATGTTCGAGCGTCGTGGTCCAGCGGTAGTACTGCGGCTGTCGTGCGTAGCCGAAGACGTCTTTGTCATTGAAGACCAGGATGCGGCCGGATGGCGTGTACTTGCCGGCTTGGTAGTAGCCGTTGTGTCCTCCGGCGAAGCTTTTGCCATAGACCCAATACGAACGATGGAACCAACTGTCGTCGAGGTAGCCCATCGGCGCGAACAAATGCCGGCCGGGGCCTTTTTGATCTCCCCCTTGTTCCTCCGCATTGCCGGAGATCGGACCAATGTCGATGCGTTGGCCCTGAGCGTCAAACTTTTGAGACCGCAGATAAATGAACTCGTTGTCGGACGAGAGGAGGTCGTTCAAGCCGACCGGCATCTGCAAGGTCTTCAGGCGGACTTGAATGTCCTCGCCGGTAACTGGATCGCGATCGTCCATCACCGTCTCCGACAACTTCGTGCCGGTACGCGGATCGAGCCGCATGTAGCGCATGCCTTGATCGAGGAAGCTCGATCGTCCGCAGACGAATGTTGCAATGTCTTTTTCGACCAGCACCGATCCATGCACGGGCCAGACCGATTCAATCTGCTCGAACGAACCCAAGCGGCGATCGACCGGGGCGGCTCGGTAGCGCCACGCCAGCGCCCCATCGGACGCGCGCAGGCAATAGACCCAGCCGTCCACCGAGCCGAACAGCAGCCGGCCTTTCCAGTACGTCGGCGGCGAATCGACACGCCCGCCGGCCGTGAAGGTCCAGCGCGATTTCCCGTTGGCCACGTCGAGCGCATGCACGGTGTGCTGGTCAATCTGCGCGACGAACACGAGCCTTTCGGCAATCGTGAGCGCGGACAGACGACCCGGCAGCTTGATCTCCCAAGCCATGCTCAAGTCTTCGAGCAGTTCCTGTCCGGAAGAGCCACTGCGGGCGTTATCGTGCCGATACGCCGGCCACTCCTCGACGGTCGCGTCACGCTCTTTGATCGAGTCGAACGCCAGACCTTTCTCCAAACGATCGGCCTCGGAAATCTCCTTCGGCAGCCGAGCGGACTTCAACGGCGGAGCCAGCGCGTTCAGCCCATACAGCTTTGCTTCGGGATAGCAGGCGCAGTCGTGCGGCGGAGCGTAGATCAAACCGTTGCACGGCATGACTCCGTACAAACAACCGCCGCGCACCCAGTGGTTGATGTCCCAGTGCTTGGCATTGAAGTCCACCAACTCGATCCCCGTTCGCGACGGAATTAAGAAGCGATCGGTCGCCTTAGCGATGTAGCAGCGATGGTGAAACCAGTACGTGTCGATGTCGGGAGCAAACTGCGATTTCACTTCGCCCGATTTCGGATCGCGACCGGTGTAGATGCCCGAGTCTCGTCCGCTCGTCGTGGGAGCAACCCACACCAACCCGCCAGTGCAAATCAAATCCTGCGGCGATTGATAGCCGGACGGAGCATGCTCGGATTCCCACAGCAGTTTGCCATCGGACGCCGAACACGACTGCATCCGACCATCGCCGCCGGCATGCAGAACGACCTCGCCGTGCAGCACCAGCCGCGGAGCGAAATGGAACGGCAGCGCCTTGCGTCGCGCCGTCGGCTCGCTAGTCCATTGTTTCTGCCCCGTCACGCGGTCGAGGCTCACGATCTCCTTGCCGTTCGAGTAGACCAGCCGCTGGTCGTTGACCGCCATCGTCAGCGGCACGATCGTCCCTTCGATCTTCCACAGGCGCTTGCCGGTCGCGGCATCGTGAGCCTGAATCTCGCGCGGGCCTTCGTTCCAGGTGAACTCACCGGCAACGCGGCCTTGATCGCCGGTGTTCAGCTTCGGGGCAAAGTCTTCCAACTCGGACGGGTTCGGATTGACGAGCGTGAACATCACGCTGTTGCTCAGCACAATCTCTTCCGCACCCTTCGTCGATTCGTAGACCAACTCCGTTTTGCCCGTCGCGGCATCGAGCCGACTGACCGGGTCTTTGATCCCCATCGTCACATAGACGTGTTCGTCATCCGCGACCAACCGGCGAGCCAATTGCGTCGGCCCGCTCTTGAGCGGCCACATTTGATTGTGCCACTTGGCGATCGGCCGCTTCCACAGAATCGTGCCGTTGAAGCCGTCGCGCGAGATGAGGTTCCACTTCGACGGAAGCTGGATCGAAATCCGCGAGCCTTCATCCATGATGTAAGTCATGCGTCCCTTGGCCGAGACCAGAGCACTCATGCTCGCCATGCGATCGTGATGCCGCGACCAACGGGGCGACCCGACCCACTGCAACCGCTCCGGCGTATCGACCACGCTATCGTGAGCAACCGGATTGCCGCTCGCGTCGTGAAAGTAGTGCGTCCAATCGTCGATGTCCTTCGGCCACGGCTTGGCGAGCTTGGTCCATTCGCCGCTCTGTTTGAGATAACCGACTCCATTCGGACAAAGCACTCGCAGCACTTCGTCCGTCGAAACGCCCAGCAACTCTTCCGCAACTACCAGATTCACGAAATTGTCGATGTAAGGCAGCGACGTTCCACTGAGCCGATCGACGGAGACCGGCCCATAAACTCCCTTCGCTCGCAGATTGCGGCGTGCCTTCGCCACGTCGTCAGCATCCGGATCAAGTCCTTGCACCTGATAGCTGTCACTCGCCCGCAGCGCGGCCGTGAGTACTCCATCGCCGCTCCCCAAATGGACGACGATGCCTCCCTTGATCCCGGTCGCCTTGAGAATCTCCGCCGCTCGTTCCTTGGGAGCGACATTCTCTTGAGCCACCGCGACGGCCCCCAACACGATCCAGCAACCGACCGAGCATTTCCAAAAAGTCATCGCCGACCTCAACCATATCGAGTGCAGAATCGACCGGAATTGGACATTTTTGATCCGCTGCAGAGTACCCCGTCTGCTCGTGATCTTGAACCGTGCAAGGAATTCACAGGCGACTCTTTGGGCAATTGGCTGGGAAGTGGCCGGAACTCTGAGTATTTTGCATGTGCCGTAAACGGCCTGCCGCGTTCTCTGCTCTGTCGAATGCCCGCCCCGAGAAATTGAGATTGTCGGATGTCACCATCGCCCCGCCGCCTGTTATCCATCGTGATATTGGCCGCACTTCTCTCGCCACTGGCGGCTGAGGGGGGCGATTGGCCGATCTGGCGCTACGACGCACAGCGCAGCGCGGCTTCGCCCGATGAGCTTCCGGCGCGATTGAGTCTGCAATGGGTGCGTCAGTTGCCGCGCTTGCAGCCCGCTTGGCCCGATCAGCCCAAGATGCAGTTCGATGCGGCTTATGAGCCGATCGTCGCGGGACAACGGTTGTTCGTTGGCTCGTCGCAGGACGGCAGCGTCGCCGCCTACGATACGCAGACCGGATCAGAGGCTTGGCGGTTCTTCACCGACGGGCCGGTTCGATTCGCGCCGCTGGCTTGGCAGGAGCGACTCTATTTCGCTTCTGACGACGGCTACCTGTATTGCTTGCGAGCGCACGACGGTTCGATCGTGTGGCGATTCCGAGGCGGCCCTTCGGATCGGAAGGTTCTGGGGAACGAGCGGCTCATTTCGACGTGGCCCGCGCGAGGCGCGCCGCTCCTGACCGACGGGAAGATTTATTTCGCGGCTGGCATCTGGCCGTTCATGGGGATCTTCCTGCACGCGCTCGACGCCACGACGGGGCAAGTACTGTGGACCAACGACGGCGACGGCTCGCTCTACATCAAGCAGCCGCACAACAGCGATTCGTTTGCGGGAGTCGCACCGCAAGGGCCGCTGGTGGCGATTGGTGGCAAGTTGCTGATCCCTGGCGGCCGTTCGGTCCCGGCCTGCTACGACCGCGCGACCGGGCAGATGATTTATTATCAACTCGCCGAGAACGGCAAACGTGGCGGCGGTTCGAGCGTCGCGGCCGTCGATCAATTGCTCTTCAACGGCGGCGCGGCGTTTGATTTGGAAACGGAGAAGTACCTCGGCGCGATCGGTGAGTTACTGACGTTCGCCGACGGACGGCTCTACGACTACCGCGATCGCACGCTGCACACACAAGAATTGGCGACCTCGCAGGTCAAGCTCGCGGACAGCATTGACCGCAAAGGAGTGGTGACGAAAGTCGCCAAGTGGACGATGCGCGAGCTGGGCAAAGTCGAGACTCCAAAATTGACCGCGCTCATCAAAGCTGGCTCGCGACTGTACGCCGGTTCGGCCGGCCGAGTGTTGTCAGTCAATCTGCCGCTGCCGGAAAAAGGGAAGCCAGTCATTGCTTGGGAAACGACGGTCGAAGGAACTCCCACCGGTATGATCGCGGCGGATGACAAGCTGTTCGTCGTCACGCTGGAAGGCCAACTGCATTGCTTTGGCGACACGAGGGACGCTCCCGCGTCACCGCGTCGGCATGACCTCGCGACGCAGCCGCTCGTTGCAGACACCGCTTGGTCGGACAAGGCCGCAGCGCTTCTCAAGGCCACGCGAGTCGAGCAGGGTTATTGCTTGGCTTGGGGTGTCGGGTCCGGTGGGCTGGTGCGCGAACTTGCCAGGCAAACGGAGTTGCGAATCATCGTCATCGAACCAGATTCCGCGAAAGCCAATGCGTTTCGCGAACGAATGCAAAGCAACGGCCTGAGCGAGAGAGTTTCCGTGATCGTCGCCGATCCGCAAACGATTTCTCTGCCCCCGTATCTGGCCAGCTTGATCGTCGCGGAATCGCTGCCGCCATTGGCCGACGAAGATCGCGCGAAGTTCCTGAACCAGACGTTTGACGCACTGCGGCCGTATGGCGGTGTCGCGTGTTTGCCAATCCCGGCCGAGGAGCGTGCGGCGTACACAATTCCATTTGGCGAGCCGGAGGGCGTCAGCCCCCGGACGACGTCGCTCAGTCCGGGGGCTGACGCCCTCCGGCTCACCGGTGCCGTTTGGAGGCATGACGGTGAATGGACGCTGCTGATCCGCGATGGAGCCTTGCCGGACAGTGCCAATTGGACTCACGAACACGCCGACGCCGCCAACACGCGCGTCTCGAAAGACAAGCGAGTGAAAGCGCCGCTCGGCCTGTTGTGGTTCGGCGGATCGTCAAACGATGCGATCCTGCCCCGACACGGACACGGGCCGCAGCCGCAAGTGGTCGACGGCCGGCTGTTCATCGAAGGAGTCGATCTCTTGCGGGCGATGGATATCTACACGGGTCGCGTGTTGTGGGAATCGCCGCTGCCCGGAGTTGGCGCGCTGTACGACAACACGGCTCATCAACCGGGAGCGAACGCCAGCGGCACGAATTACATCGCGACGCCAGAAGGCATCTACGTGGCGCATCGCAATGCCTGCCTGAAACTCGACCCAACCAACGGCAAGAAAATTGCCGAGTTCACGCTGCCGAACTCTCCCGGAGCCAAGTCAGCTCCGCTGTGGGGCTATCTCAACGTCGATGGCGACCACTTGATCGGTGGGGCCGATCCGGTGTTCGATCCGACACAGCTCAAGAATTCCAGCAAATCGAAAACTCCCGGCGGCAGCGACGACGATGACGACGCCAAAAAGAAAACGGCGGCGGTCAAATCGGCGGTGGCCGACGCGACGGCCGCGGTTGAGAAGCTGCTCAAGATCGACAATGACAACTATGTGTCGAGCAACCGGTTGGTCGTCATGAACCGCGCGACGGGCAACGTGTTGTGGACCGCAACGGCGCGCAGCAGCTTCCGGCACAACGCGATTTGTCTCGGCGGCGGGCGGATGTACTGCATTGATCGCGCGTCGGGAGCAGAAGTGTCTCGCTTGAAGCGGCGCGGCGAGACGCCGAAGCATGAGCCGCGTCTTGTGGTCTTTGATCTCAAAACCGGTCAAGAACTCTGGAGCACGGAGAACGACGTCTTCGGCACCTGGCTGAGCTACTCGGCCGAGCGTGACGTGTTGGTCGAGGCCGGACGCAACGCCAGCGATACGCTCGGCGACGAGCCGAAAGGGATGCGCACGTATCGCGCAACGAGCGGCGACGCGTTGTGGTCCAGCAAGACCTTCACAGGTCCGGCGATGATTCATCACGACACGATTCTGATGGCCGGCAAGGCCTGCAACTTGCAGACCGGCACGCCGCGACTGCGCGAGCACCCGCTCAGCGGCGAGCCGGTCGAATGGACGTGGTCACGTAACTACGGCTGCAACACGCCAATGGCTTCCGAGCATTTGCTGACGTTCCGCTCCGGAGCCGCCGGCTATCTGGATTTCTGCAACGACGGCGGGACCGGAAACTTCGGCGGCTTCCGCTCCAGTTGCACGAACAACTTGATCGTGGCCGGCGGAGTACTCACCGCACCCGATTACACTCGGACCTGCGTGTGCAACTATCAAAACCAAACGTCGCTGGCGCTGGTTCACATGCCGGAGGTCGAAACGTGGACCTCGTTCGGTTCGCAAACTCCGAAGCAGCCAGTGCGACGAGTCGGCATCAACCTCGGCGCTCCCGGCGACCGCAAAGCCGACGATGGCACGCTGTGGCTGGAGTATCCCAGTGTCGGCGGTTCGTCGCCGACGGTCGCAGTCACGATCACTCCGGAGAAACCGGAGTGGTTCCGTCGTCACAGTTCGCAGATCGAGGGGCCGGGACTGGCTTGGGTCGCAGCTTCAGGAGCGAAGGGCTTGACCTCGCTGAAAGTCAAACTCGGCACGTCGGACAAACACCCGCGAATTTACACGGTGCGGTTGCACTTCGCCGAACCGGATGATGTGCAGCCCGGCGAGCGAATCTTCAATGTCAGCCTGCAAGGCAAGCCGGCATTGATGTCGTTCGACATCGCGAAGGAAGCCGGCGGCCGCAACCGCACGTTGGTCAAACAATTGTCTGGCGTACAAGTCGGTGACGAACTCGTGGTCGAACTGACTCCGACAACCTCGAAACTTCGTGCCGCCATCCTCAGCGGCGTCGAGATTCAATCGGAAGGCTGGTGAACCATGCGACAACATGCCTCATTTCCGGCCGACCGCCGAAAGCCGACAGCAGATCGCCGCGATACCGTATTCTTTCGTTTGATAAAAAACAGTATCTCGGCGATCAGCCATCGGCTTCCGGACATCGGCCGAGCTGTATTGATCGTGTTGGGATTCGCCGCCGCCGCGCACGCCTGCAACGTGCCGGTCTTCCGCTTCGCGCTGGAGCGTTGGCGTCCCGATCCGTATCGCGTGACGCTGTTTCATCGCGGGTCGCTCGCCGAGGCAGAGCGGGCATTGATCGGAACAGTCGAAGATCAATCTGAGAAGTCGTCGATCAATCTCGCCGTCCGCACAGTCGATGTAAACAAGCTGAACGAGGCGGAACAGGAACTATTCTCGTCGTTGGGCAAGCCTCAGATTCCGTCACTCGTTGTGCAGTACCCGGCGCACCTGCGCATCGCTGCGCCGGTTTGGTCGGGATTGCTCGGCAAAGAGTCGATCGCTCGATTGACCGATTCACCAATTCGCAACGCGCTGGTCCGCCGCCTCGCCGATGGGCAAACCGCCGTCTGGCTGCTGTTGGAAAGCGGGCAAGCCGAGAAGGACGATGCCGCCGCGATGCTCGTGCAGGAGCAATTGAAGAAGCTCGAACAAGTCTTGAAGTTGCCGGAGCTCACCGATTCGTCCGAGGACAAGCTGCTGTCTGCCACGCCGCTGCAAGTCGCGTTCTCACTGCTGCGCGTCCCGCGCGGCGATGCCGAGCAACCGCTCATCCAAATGCTGCTGCACAGCGAATCCGATCTGGCCGAGCGATCCGATCCGATGGTCTTCCCGGTCTTCGGCCGCGGCCGCGCGCTCCTGCCGTTGATCGGCGCGGGAGTCACGGCGGAGAACATTCACGACTCGGCTGCGTTCCTCGTCGGCGCGTGCTCGTGTGAAGTGAAGGAACAGAACCCCGGCTTCGACCTGCTGCTCGCCGCCGATTGGGACGTGCTGCTGGCTCAGGACGGCGTGCCACTGCTTGCCAGCCAAACTCGGAACTCAACTCCGACCGGCGAAGCGGAGTTGGTGCCGATCCCCAGCGGATCGGCGAAGGCGATAGAGACGAACGGTCTCCCGCCAGGGGCTCGCAACCACCCATGGTACGTTCCCGTGTTGGTCATAGCCGGTGTCGCGATCCTCATTGCCGTCGCGGCTCGCCGCACACGAGTCCAGTTGCTCCGCAAAGAGACTGCCGGTGAGCGACTGGTGCATGACCCTCCCACAACGAACACAGAACGGTAACTCCGCCCGGCTCTTCAGTCGCGGTGCGACAGGGCTACTGATCATTGCTTCCCGACAGTGCCATCCACGAGCGGTTCTGATAGCTGCACGCACAACCGGCGGACGCATCGGGGACGAGCACCAATCCTCCGACGGGCAACGCGTTGATCCAGCAGCCGGGGCGAATGCCGCCGACGTTTTCCACGCCTGAGCCGCGTGTCAGATCGAGATACCCCAACGTCGCCGAGCGAAACAGAAGCATGTGTTTCGAGCCGGCGAGTTGACCACAGCCGTAAGACCGGTTCAACGTGAAGGGCTGATCCTCGCCGGTCAGAAGGTTCCAGGCTCCCCCTTGAGCGTAGATCGTGCGGTCGTTGATGAGCGGACGCGTGACGTACTTGGCTTCTTTGTCCCACAGCGATTTGCCGGTGCTGCCGCGAAACACCGCCAGGCGTCCGCCGACTTCCGACGGCAGTTTGAATCGCGTCGATTGAAAGCCCATCAGCAGCGCATCGTGTTGCGGACTGAAGGCGAGCATCGTGCCGAAGGCATCGCGGTCAGACTTCCAGATTTGTTTTCCGGTTGCGACATCGAGCGCGATCAACTGTCCCGGTGCATGTTTCACTTTCGTCACGGGGGGCAGCTTCGTGGACTTGTCGGAGCCATCCCATTTGTCGTCGTCGGACAACGGCCGGTCGATCAAGAACACTCGCCCCGCGCCGATCGCGATCGCGTTGTGACGGATTGAGTGCTCGGCATCGTACCGCCAGCGGAGTTCGCCGGTCTGAGCGTCGAGCGCAAAGAACGTCGAGGACTCGCCCAGCAGTTCGCTCGTGTCGGCTCGCACGTAGGCGAACCGCACTTGATGTTTCGGATTGGCGAGCGAGCCGAACAGCCGTTTGCCATCGCAGGCGATGTATCCCCACGACCCTGCCTTGCCGTCCGGTTGAACCGGCGCGGGGAACTCGCCAAGTTTGCGGCCGGTGGCGGCATCCAATCGGTAGCAGCGCTGCTTGTCGTGAACGAAGACATTGCCGCTCGCGACGCAAAAGTTGCTGCCGGTCACGGCTGTGCCTGACAGGTGATCCGCGCTGTACGCTTTCTGAATGTTGGGCAACGGGAACTCCCACAAATTGCGGCCGTTGTAGGCATCGACTGCACGCAGCGCCGCGATTCCCTCGACGAACATGCGTCCGTCTTGAAACAGCGGAGCATGACCTCGGCCGTGCCGCTGCGGCATTTCCAAATCCACGTCGCGGAACCAGAGCGGGCTCAACTGCCCTTTGACGATCTCGTCGGTCGAGCACGAACTGTTGCCGAGGTCCGAATACTGATGCGTCCAACTGCCAGACTTCGCCAACGCCCCACGCGTGACGACGCGCATCTCGCCGAGCCGCCCTGAACAGACTTGACCACCAAACGGTCGCAACGGCTTGGGCGGATTTTCCGCAGACACGTCGAGCGGCCCGGCATCGAGCGACCGTGACGAGATCACCAAGTCGGCGAAATACTTGCCGTAACGAACATGCTCCGCGTCCCCTTGATGGACGGTGATCCGCACGCCGTACAAGCCGAGCGCACTCAACTTCTTTCGCAGCGACGCGACCGCCTCCGCGTCGGGATGCAGCACATAGATTTGCAGATTCGTCCGCTGAGCCAACGCCACGGCCAACTCGCCGTCACCACCATCGAGGTCCAAACAAAAACCCTCTTTGACTCCCGTGCGACGGATGATTTCATCAGCCGCTTTTGCGAACCGATCGGCCACGCGCGGTTGTTCTCGCGGCGGCGCGATCTCAGCCGGTGTCGCGTGTTGCTCGCCGTCAAAACAGAAAATCGAACCGCGATCGGTACTGACGTAAAGCCTGCCATTAGCCACCGCCAGCCCGTGCGGCACGCCATCAACCGGCGTGGACCAAACCGCTTGATGCGACTTGGCGTCGATGACCGTCACAGTGGTGCCGCCTCCCGCGATGATCGAGTCACCCGCGACCATCACCGCCGCACTGCCATCGACTCCGGCCAGAGACCAGACGACTTGATGCTCCTGCGACGTCGTCGGCACGCCCTTGCGATCCGGCGCGGTCTTCTCGACCAGCTTCAAAACGCGCACGTCCTTCTTGCCGCCGTACGCGATTCCGTCCGGCATCGCTGCGACCGCACCAAGGCCGAGCTTCGATTCCAGCGTTCCGGTCGCCAAGTTGAAGGCGACTCCGCCATTGTAGAAGCTCGTGCCTGACACGACCGTCTGCGTTCCGCCGGTGTGGCCGTTCGCTTGCAAGTGATAGTACAGAAACTTTCCATCGCCTCTCGCGAAGCCGGCCGGCACCGCTCGGCCGGTCGGCACGAGCAACTGATCTTCGGTCGCCACCAAGTACCCCTGAGCCGATACACCGCTGTTCGCCATCGCTCCGCCATGCGGCTGCGGCATGTAGATGCGGCCCGCCTCATCGTTTCGCCAAACCTCGTCTCCGGTCTTGGCGTCGATGGCTCGAATGAACACACCCTCGGACTGCCACACGCCCGCCGCGAAATACACAATACCATCACGAATCACCGGCCCACCACGAGCCGGCCAACGCGAGACCATGCGACCGTTCCCCAAAATCAACTCGTCGCTCTGCCCACCGTGCCATTTCTTTTGCAGCGCTCCATCGGACACGGCCAAGCAGTACAGAAATCCGTCGTCGCTGACGACGAACACTCGATCCTTCCACACCGCCGGAGCGAACCGCACCGGAGCGTCCGTGAAGAACGTCCAGCGTTCTTGCCCCGTCACCGCGTCGAGCGCGACCACTTTGCAATCGGCCGCACTCCCAAAGAACAGCAAACCGCCAGCGACGACGACATCATTGGCTCGATCAAACATCATGCGATCATCGCGCGGCCAAGCGGGAGTCGGCGCGTGCATCGGCCGATAAGTCCAAGCGTGCGAGAGCTTCTTCGGCAACGCTTCCGACGTGTAACCACTACGAGCCGCGTTGCCACGATACATCGCCCAATCGGCGGCGTGCGCGGCGGAAAGACATCCCAGAGCGAGCAGTAGGCAAGTCGCGATCTTGAGCATGGGAGACACCTCTGAAATTAAAAACCCCACCCCACTTGCCGGGGTGGCTCGCGGGCTTTTGCACTACATTTTTCTCTGATTGGCGATTGCCTGTTGTTGAGTAGTGCAAAAGCCTGCGAGCCACCGGGACAAGCCCGGAGGGGTGAAAATGCAGGTGCAGCTTATCCTGCGGATGAACTCACGGCGACAAAGCGCTACAGACTGGACAATCGAGTTGCCGAGCAATGGGGACCGTGCGAAACGACATGTCTCGTAAATCGAACGTCAGCAGACGACCGGTCAGCGGTTCTCCGATGCCGGCGATCAGCTTGATGACCTCCATCGCCGCCAGCGACCCGACAGCCGAAGACACCGCGCTGAAGACCGGGAACTCGCGCTTCCAGTTCGGCGGCGGCTCTGGATACAGACAACTCAGGCAGGGCGAACGACCGGGAATGATCGTCGTCAGCCGGCCTTCGAGTTCGTACATCGCCGAATCGACCAGCGGCTTCCGTTGACGGACTGCCTCGCGATTCATCAGCAAACGCTCGGCAAATAGCGGAGCGGCGCTGACCGCAACATCGCAGCGGCTGACCAACTCGGCGGCGTTCGAGTCGTTGATGTTCTCGGCGATGGTTTCGATTTCGACATGCGGATTTAGATCGTGCAATCGGCGAGACGCCGATTCGACGCGCGGCTTGCCGATCCAATCGGTCGTCATCAACAACTGGCGATTGAGGTCATTCAGCCGCACATTGCCGGCATGAGCAAGGATTAGCCGGCCAATCCCCGCAGCCGCGAGCTGCATCGCGGCCGAACCGCCGACTCCGCCGATGCGCGAGACCAGGACTGTGGCCTGCTTCAAACGGCGTTGGCCTTCTTCGCCGAAGTCGCGCACCCAGAGTTGCCACTCGTAGCGGCTACGTTCGTCAGGGGTGAGTTCTGGAAGGTGAGACATTGTGGAGTGCGTTGCTGAAGGAATTCACGAAGCGAAAACTAACCCGAAGCGTCAGCGAGGGCGAGCGCTTCACGGAGACTCGATGACAAATTCATTGTCACTTGGAGCGTCCGCCCTCGCTGACGCTTCGGGTTACAAATCATCTCAACCGCCGGCGATCGGCGGCAACAAGGTCACGACGTCATTCGTGTGCAGTACGGTGGTCGCCGCGTCGCGGGCTGACACGGCGGAATCATTCACGACGATGAGCAAACTCGGACGTGCTTGTCTGGCTTCCGTCACGAAGTGCGAACTCGCCGCGCCATACGTTGTCGCCAACTGGTTGAGCAAATCGGCCAAGCTGCCTCCCTCCGACAATTCCATCTCTTCCTCGGCGCGCCCCACGACCGCGCGAAGTTGTGCCATGTATTGCACCCGCAACTTCATGATTCCGTGCTCCCGGCCAGCGGCGTGTTCAGGCTCGCGAGCGGTTGCTCGCACAGTTGGCCGGACTCCAAAACGAACAACTTCTCGGCCAGAGCACGAGCCTCGACTCGGCTGTGCGTGATGTGCAGTGTCGTCAAGCCGCTTTGCTTTTGCACCGAACGGAGTAACTCGCAGAGCCGGTCGCGAGTCGCTTCGTCCAGCGCGTTCAACGGCTCGTCGAGCAGCAGGACTCGCGGCCGGAACGACAACGCTCGGCCGAGTGCGACTCGCTGGGCTTCGCCGCCGCTGAGGTTTGTGACTCGGCGAGTCAGCAGCGACTCGATTCCCAGGACATGAGCCAGTTCGGCAACTCGGTCACGCATCAGAATCTTCGAGCAGTGACGGACTCGCAATGCGAATTCCAGATGTCCGCGCACCGTCATCATCGGGAACAGGGCAAGGTCTTGCGGCACATAGCCGACGCCTCGGTCGCCCGGTTTCCAGCGCGTGATGTCGCTGCCGTTCAAAAGAACTCGGCCGCTGGTCACGGTGCGTAGTCCGCAGATTGCTTCGAGGATGGTTGTCTTGCCTTGGCCTGTGCCGCCCATCAGCACCGCGTATGTGCCTTCGGGAATCGACAAGCCGACGTTCGTCAGCGAGAACGGGCCGGAGCGGATCGTGATGTCGCGTAGTTCGATCATCGGATCACCTTCGTTCCGACCAGCCGCACAACTCCGAGCACCGCCATCGCGGCCAACACCATCAGCAGCGACACCGCCACCGCCGCTTCGAGCTGCCCAACGCTCAGTTCGAGGAACACCGTCGTCGAGAGGACTTCGGTGCGCATGCGAGTCGCTCCGGCGAAGACCAGGATCGGGCCGAACTCGCCGAGTGACCGTGCCCAAGCGATCGTCAGCGCCGCGATAATCCCGCGCCAGGCTTGAGGCAACGCGATTTGCAGAAACGCCTGGCTGCGTCGACAACCGAGAGTCATCGCGACTTGCTCGGCGCGCGCGTCGATCTGGTCGAACGTCACACGCATCGTCTGCACAGCGAACGCGCAGGCCACGGAAAACTGAGCCAACACAACCGCCGGCTCGGCGTAGGTAATCCGGGGCCTCCAGCGGCACTGCGCGAACGGAATCCAGTTGTTCCAAAAACGAATCAATGCGCCCAACAACTGCTGGATCAGCTTCTCAAGATTCGTGTCGTCCGGCGGCTCCAGATTCGTATCGCCGAGCGGCAGATGGAACAGGATCAACAGACTCAATCCAATCACCAGCGGAGGCAACACCACGGGGATGTCGATGAGCGTGTCGATCAACCAGCGCCCGCGAAACGAGAATCGCGACAACAAATATCCCAGCGGCGTCGCCACACAAATCGACAGCAGCGCCGAAATCGTGCATGTGATCAGCGTGAGTTGGATGGCATATTGAATCTCTGGCTTGCGCAGTGCGGCCACAAAGTGCTTCGGTGATGTGAAGGCGAGATCGGCCGCAAGCATCGCAACGATCAACAAAACAAAACTGCCGCCAAGTCCGCCCATCACAACAAAGAACGGCACGTCCGAACCGGCGCGATGCGCCATTCCTGGCGAGCCGGAGGGCGTTAGCCCCCGGACATCCACGGATCCTGTCGCAGTCCGGGGGCTAACGCCCGCCGGCTCACTTGGTCGTGTTGACATGCGACCTCTCGCCGACCCACTGAAATCCCTCGCTGGTGAATCGCTCCTTCGAAGAGTCCGCACGAATCGCCTGCCGCAACCGTTCAGCAAGTTGCTTGTTGGCGGAATCCTTGGCCACCCCGAACGGCTGCGTCGCGACCGAGCAGGGGATGCCCTTGATGCGGATCGCGTCGAGAAATTCTCCCGATCCGGCCGCGTTGCTGAGATACGCCACGGCCGCGTCGAGCGAACCCGATCGCATTTGATTGACCAGCATGTCCCCGGTCGGCGTCTGCACGACGACGTTCTTCATGACCTCTTCCTTCACGCCACCCTCGTCGAAGGTCTTCTGCGTCAGCCAGCCCATCGCGCACTGCTTCTCGTGACCGACGCCGACTCGCAGTCCCGGCTTGGCGAGGTCGTGCAGCGACTTGATGCCGTGTGGGTTCCCCTTCTTCACGATGATGACCAACTCGTTTTGCGAGACATTTTCGGATTCGGGGAACAGTCCGCGCACCTGATTCATGAACTCGACGTCGCAAGCGAAGTAGGCGTCCGGCACCTGTCCCGCTTTCATCTGCGCGACCAGAATCCCGCAGCCGTTGTAAACGCGAGTGACTCGCACCCCTTCGCGTTTCTCAAAGTCGGTGATGGTCGCCTCGATCGCCGGCCGCAGCATCGATCCCGAATACAACGTGATCTCCGGCTGCTCGCTCCACACATCGCCGTCCACCGGCTGAAACCCGAACTCGCGGTACTTCGCCAAGCCTTTGTCGCGTGCCGCCAGATAGCGTGCGAAGTGCAATGCTCGTTGCGGCTGACCGCTCGACTTCAACACGGCCACGGCAACGTGAGCTTGCACCGCCGCCAATTCCGACATCGCGACCGCTTCGAGCGAGTCGTAATCATGCAAGACGGCGTCGAACACGATGCCGGCATCGACCGCGCCGACCTTCACATCGTTGGCCACTTCATTGACGGTCGTCTTGTAGACCGTCGTGCGAGCATGCAGCTTGTCCCACTGACCGCTCGCCGTGAGCGCGGCGCATGTCAGCTTGCCGATCGCCGACGCTTCCACGCTGGCTTGGGCCAACCGCATGTCGTCCTGCAACAAGTCTTCCAGGCGAGCGATCCGTTTGGGATTCCCTTTCGCCACCGCGACGACCGCCTGCATCTTCGCCAGCGGAAACTCGGACGTCTCACTGGCGAGCAACTTTCGCTCGCGAGCGATTGCCAGATAGCTGTCGTCCGCCGGCAAGTAGAGATCGCCCGTGCCCGACACTTCCAGCGACGCGAGCAAAGTCTGCGACGGCCCATATTGGATTTGCAGAGTCGTCTTGCAGTCCCGCTCGTAATCGCTGCGAATAGCTTCCAGCACGCTCTTGTTGCTGGCGGCGCAATAAATGACGAGCGGCTCGTTCGTCTCCGCCACGGTCGTTGTTCGAGGCTGGCGAACGAGGCCTGCCACCAGAACAATCACAAGCGCGAGCGACGCCAGCATGACCGCCATTGTGCGTGTGATTGAACCGTGGTGCCGACCCATGATGGCGACGCCTTTCACAGAGTCGTCAGAGGCCCGTGACGGCGATTGGCTTGGGGCAACGTGGCGGACAAGCATATTTAGACCACACGAAATCAGGCGGGATCGACCAATACCAGGACGCGATTTGCATCCTAAGTCGCTCCCGTTGAGCGTGCAACGAGTGGCTCGGTCGATCCCACGGCTGGCGAATTTGTGAATGTGGCTCGTAGCCACGCTCGCCAAGAGCGTGGGGAACGTGTCCCAAGCGTGGTCGTCCCACGCTCTTGGCGAGCGTGGCTACAACTGCAAACCCAACGCAAACCAAACTTCTAGCCAGCCGTGGGTCGATCCCCTCGGCGATACTCGCGAAGCATCTGCCGCTGTATGCTGTTCGGCGATCTTGAATCGAATCCTCTGGCCGAAAGGCCGCTCCTGATTGGCGACTCCAAAATTGAGAGGACGACCGATGCGACAACTTTCTACGGCTCATTTTCGCAGTCTAGTTTTGGGTTGGATGTTGTGGGGAGCGATCTCCGGCGGTGTCTGCGTCGCCGCTGATTGGCCCACCTATCGTGGCGACAACGCTCGCGGCGGTACGTCGGCGGAGACGGTTCGAGTTCCGCTGAAGCCGCGTTGGATCGCGAGCGCTCCCGGCTCTCCGCAGCTTTCGTTTTCGAGCGCCGAAGGGCGAGTGATCGAAGGACATTTGCTGGGACATCGGGCCAAGTACGATGACGCCATTCATCCGGTCGTGGTCGGACAGCGAGTGTTCTTTGGGTCGTCGGTCGATCATCAGTTGCACTGCGTCGATCTGGTCAGCGGCGCGGAACTGTGGACGTTCTTCAGTGGCGGGCCGATTCGGCTCGCACCGACGGTGAATGGAGGACGAGTCTATTTCGGTTCCGACGATGGCTGCGCCTATTGCCTCGACGCTGCTGACGGCCGGCTGTTGTGGAAGTTGCGGGGCGGCCCGGCGGACGAGTGGTTGCTAGCGCGCGGCGAGATGGTCTCTCGCTGGCCGGTTCGCACGAGCGTGCTCTTGGATCGAGGGACCGCCTACTTCGGTGCGGGGATCTTTCCGCATGATGACGTTTATCTCTACGCCGTGAACGCGGCGGATGGTTCGATCGTCTGGAAGCAGGACAACATCAGTTCGCTCGATGCCGGGCGAAACGATCTTTCGCCGCAGGGATATCTGCTGGCGAGCGAAGAGCTGCTGTTCGTCCCGTCCGGGCGGACGCTGCCGGCGGCGATTGATCGCGCGACCGGGAAGTTGCTGCACAAGCGCGAATTCGGTTGGCGTTCAACAGCGGGCGGAGTGGTCGGCAGCGTGCAGGCGCTGCTGTCGGATGGGCAGATTTATTCGGCGGGGCCACATCATCTGCTCGCGATGGAGCAGAAGACCGGCGACGTCGGCTTCGGCTGGTTCGCGGGGCGGCAGATGGTCGTGGGAGGTGACGCGGCCTACGTTGCTACCGGCGAAGTCATCGCGCGGCTCGATCGTCAGGAATACGCGGTTAACAGCCGCCGCCGGCATCAATTGGAATTGGACATCACTAGCTTCAACACGCAGCTTCGCGCGGCTGGTGCCAAGACGGATGAAATCAAGAAGAAGCTCAGCGAGGCTCAGGCGGAGCTGAAGCGCATCGCGGACGTCGGCTTCGTCTGGCAGACGAAGACCAACGACGACTCGTCCCTGCTCGCTGCGGGCGACTTGGTTTTTCTGGGAGGACAAGGCCGCGTGACCGCGTACTCGTCGAAGACTGGCGAGAACCTCTGGCAGAACAACGTGGAGGGGGAAGTGCGCGGGCTGGTTGTCGCGGCCGGGCATCTGCTCGTCAGCACGAGCACCGGTCGCATCTACAACTTTGCCTCGGCCGAACTCCAGTTGGCGGAGGTGCCGCCGACCGCGAAGCTCGTCAGCAATCCATTTCCCGACGACAACCTCACGGCGGTGTATCGGCAGGCGGCCGAGGAGATTCTCAAGCAGAGCGGAGCGCGGCGCGGTTTCGGACTGATCGTCGGCAATGAACAAGGCCGGCTGGCTTTTGAACTCGCCAAACGGAGCGAGTTGAAAATCTACGCCGTTGAACCGGATGCGAAGAACGTCGCCGCGGCGCGAGCCAACCTGTCGCGAGCCGGACTCTACGGCACGCGGATCGTTGTGCATCAGGGCGATCCCGCTGATGTCCCGTACTCGAACTACTTCGCCAACGTCATCGTGTCCGACACGTTCGTGAAGACCGGCGTGTTGGTCGGCGATGCGAAGAAACTCGTCCGACATCTCAAACCATTGGGCGGCACGATCGTCGTGGGTCGCCCGGCGTCGGCTCCCGGAAAGTCTGTCGAGATGTCCGCCGTCACCGACTGGCTGCGGCAGACCGCGCTTGATGACCAATCTCAAGTCGCAGACGACAACGGCTGGGCCACGCTCAAGCGCGGCGCGCTTCCGGGTGCCGGCAGTTGGTCGCATCAGTACGGCAATGCCGCCAACACGGCGGTCAGTCTCGACACGCGGCTGAAGGGAGATCTCGGCGTGCTCTGGTTCGGCGACCCGGGTCCGGGGGACATGGTCAACCGCCACGAGGGCGCAGTCGGTCCGCTTGCCACGGGCGGAAGGTTGTTCGTGCAGGGAGAAGATTCCATCTCGGCCTACGACGCTTACAACGGAACCTCACTCTGGAAGTACGAGAACCCGAAGGCCCTCCGCACGGGTGTCTTTCAAAATCAGAACCCCGGCAACCTGGCGGCGTCCGACGATAGGCTGTTCCACTTCATCAAGGAGCAATGCTTTGAACTCGACGCGGCCACGGGCGAGACGAAGCGCGTCCATCGCCTGCCGCCCGACAAGGACAGTGAAACCCACGAATGGGGCTACGTCGCGACCGAGAACGGCGTGCTCTTTGGCACCGCCACGATGCGCAAGGAATTGGAAGCGAAGCTGAAACGGCGCGGACTGAAGACCGCCGACGCGACCGACGGCATCTTCGCCATCGACATCGCCACTGGAAAACATCTCTGGAGCTACCAGGGCCAGAGCATCTCGCATCACACGATCGCCATCAGCCCTGAGAACGTCTATTTCATCGACAGCTCGATCACGCCCGAACAACGCGCGGAGTTGCTGCGAGCCGACAAAACCGATCTCGCCAAGTTGACGGACAAGGAGCGTGAGATCGCCGAAGATCGCGCGAAGAACGCCGACATCCGCCGAGCCGTCGCGTTGAACGCTCGCACCGGCAAGCTGCTCTGGGCCAATCCGGTGGACGTGACCGATTGCAGCGACATCGGCATCGGCGGCGGCAAGCTCACGCTGATGTATCACGACAACGTCCTGATCCTCGGCGGTGCCAACGCCAACGGTCACTATTGGAAGCAGTTCGTCGCCGGCGAGTTCTCGCGACGCCGGCTGGTCGCGCTGTCCGCTCTGCACGGCTACAAGCTCTGGGCCAAGGACGCCAACTACCGCCACCGTCCCATCGTCGTCGGCAGCCAAGTCATTGCCGAGCCGTGGTCGTTCGACCTCGGCAGCGGCGAGCAGAAGACGCGGTCACATCCGCTGACCGGCGCGGAAGAGCCGTGGAGCATCATGCGCACCGGACACCACTGCGGCATGTTGACCGGCTGCGAATCGGGAATGCTGATGTTCCGCTCCGGCAACACCGGTTTCTACGACCTGAATACCGACTCCGGCACGCGACACTTCGCCGGTCATCGCCTGGGCTGTTGGATCAACGCCATCCCGGCCGGTGGACTGGTGATGATTCCCGAAGCCAGCGCCGGCTGCGTCTGCCTGTTCTCAATCGCCTCGACGATCGTCATGGAACCGCGCGAGACGCGCCGACCGTGGATGATTACCAGCGCCGTCGGCGCGCAGACACCGGTGCAGACAATGGCCCTCAACCTCGGAGCACCCGGCGACCGCAAAGACGCCCAAGGCAAACTCTGGCTGTCGTACCCACGTCACAAGGCGTACCAGGAAACATCGCTCGACGTGAAACTCGATCTCAAGCCCAAGTTCAAAGCGGGCGGGCAATTCACCAGCGTCGGCGAAACATCGCAACCCATCGACGGCACCGAAACTCCCTGGCTCTACACCTCCTGGGCCGAAGGTCTGGAACAACTCACACTGCCGCTCCTCGGCCCGAAGGACGAGCCGGCCACCTACACCGTGCGACTGCACTTCGCGCGGCTCGGCAATGACACCGGTAACGCTGAGCCGATTGTGTTCAACGTCCAATTGCAGGGCAAAACGGTGCAGGCCGACGTGTCGTTGCCCGTCGTCCCCGCGTCTCAAGAGGCCAACGCGGCCAGTCGCGCGACGGCCATCGTTCGCGAATTCGAAAACGTGCGAGTGACCGCCAACCTGGTCGTTGACCTCGTTGGCAAGCAGGGCCGATCCAGATTGAGCGCAATCGAAGTGGTGAGGACCGAAGCCGGACGGTGACGGCGTCGAAGAAGTCACGAGTTCCCGTCGTTGGATGAACCAGCTTGTCGGAAGCTTGTTCGCTGACAAGTCGGCCACGATCGGACTGACAATCTCGGCAATCTCAATTCGGACTCGCTTTTCTCGACCGGTGACAAGAACGAAGGACACGGCAGCTCGAACGCGATGATTCATGAACTCACGGCGGACAACGACGGAAATGTCTGGGCGTCGGGGATGTTTCAGGGCGAGCTAAAACTCGCAGATCGCAACGTCGCGAATTAGGGACAACACGACCTGCTGCTGACGAGCTTCGACTCATCGGGCAAGAGGCTGTGGACGAAGACGGCCGGCGGAGCGGGCATCGATTACGGCTTGGGTGTCGCCACCGACGGCCACGGCAACAGCTACCTCACCGGCTCGTTCACAGGCCGCGTCGAATTCGACGGAACGCCTCACACCAGCAGCAGCCCTGCCTCGGATATCCACATCGTGAAGTACGACCGATCCGGAACGCTGCGCTGGTTCCAACAAGCGGGAAGCGACAAGACCGACCACGCTTATACGATCGTGTCAGACAGCCAAGGCAACCTGTATCTCTCCGGAGCCTGCAGCGGAGCCGCGAAGTTCGGCAGCCACTCGTTCCCCAATCGAGGCAGCAACGACATCTTCCTGGCCAAGCTGCGAGCGAACTGAAGTGCTAGCGACCATCAGGAGGCTGCCATGAAGAACGAGAAAACCAATGGGAATGATGGGAAGCATGGGAATGATGAAAATCATAACTCCCATTCCTCCCAGAAATCCCATCAACCAGCGCAACCACAGCCAGCACCACCACCCGACGCCACCCGCGTGCTACCGCCGCGCGGCGACTATCAAACGCTGCTGTCCTTCCAGAAAGCGGAAGTCGTCTACGACATCACCTTTCGCTTTGCCCACAAACATCTTTCCAGAGGCGATTGCACGATCGACCAGATGATTCAGTCCGCTCGGTCGGGAAAGCAGAACATCTTGGAAGGGAGCAAAGCCGGGACGACGTCCAAGGAACTGTCTTATCGATGACGCGCGACGCAACTTTGTTGACACAATCACACTTGGATCGCACGATGCTCTTCAATCCGACCGCAGCAAGCAACTGATCATTCCGTGATCTCCCGCCATCGGGATACCCAACTGTTCGCTATCAAGCTCCGTTGCGCGGACTATTCGATTGTTGATTGAGAAAAAGCTATGAAGTTCGATTCACCTCTCCCGGATGCAGCACGTCAGATGCTGGCTCGGTTCGGGAGCCAAATCGAGTACACCGAAAACGAACCCAATGGTCTCGTCAACCTCGCTAGGTCGGAAGTTGGAGATGAAGATCTGCGTCATCTGGTCTTCTATCCGGGCATCAATGCGTTGGTTCTGGACAATACCGATATCTCCGATTCCGGTCTGAAGTTCATTGGCGAAATGAGTGACCTCGAAGGTGTTCGACTGTACGACACGCTTGTTTCTGATGACGGACTGAAACACCTGCTGGGACTCTCGAAACTCGAACGACTCAACATCGCGTGTGAACCTGGTTGACTGCCAGCCGGACTGCGGCCAGTTCCGGCCGTACAAGTGAGACGAAATCAGATAACAGACAGGGGACTCGGTTATTTGACCGAGTTGTCTGCTCTCCGCAGTCTGAGCCTGAAGGCGACGCGAGTTACTGACGACGGTTTGTTGCAGCACATCCCACAGTTGGCGGGATTGCAGGGTCTATCGCTCGCGTATCTCGACATATCTGACGCCTCACTGTTGGCACTCGAAAGCGTAGCGTGGCTTGAACGCATCAACCTGAGGCACACGGCGATCACAAACGACGGCATTGTGAATCTTGTGTGTGGGAAGGCGCACACGCTGCGTCAGTTGAATCTATCCAACACGGCGATTAGCGATGAGGCACTTGCTGAGTGCCTGCCGAACTCCCAACTCAATCACCTGTCGTTGATTGACACCGGCATCACGGATGCCGCCTGCAAAGAATGCGGTAGTTGCGAATGGCTCGCAGACCTTAGGTTGGATTTGACAGACATCACCGATGATGGTGTCCGCCACTTAACGAATTGTGCGCACCTGCAAACTCTTGATCTGTTCAGGACGAAGGTCACCGATACAAGCCTTGTGTGGCTGTCGGACACAAGGGTCGAACATCTGGGTCTAGGCTACACATCTGTAACCGACGCCGGCATTCCAGCTTTGACAGAATTCCCCGCTCTGCAGAGCTTGGATCTGCAAGGGACATCGCTCACTGACAGAGGCCTGCGATTTTTGGGGTCGGTGGCAAGCTTGAGTCGGCTGCATCTGGAACATACCAAAATCGCAAATGCGGGAATCGAATTCTTACTGCAACTCCCCCTGGAATCGCTATCCCTTAATCCGAAGATTGACAATGCCGGATTGAATACGCTGTCTAACCACAAGAGTCTGCGGCGACTGGCGATTTGGAATTGCAGAGTGACTGGCTGGCAGCCTCTCAAGAATCTTGACCGTCTTCAGGTGTTGCTGATCGACGATTCAGTCATCGACTTGTCGCCTCTGCGATTGTTGAACCAACTCGAGGTTTTGCTTTTATGGGGAGACCAGTTCTCCCCAACGGAGGTTGCCAGGCTGCGTCTCGCTCTTCCCCAATGTCAAATAAAGACGCTCGCAGCGTGCGAACGTGCGGTCGACGAGTTTTGGAATTTGTGCCGAGGCAGTTGACCAAAGTCCGGCAAATGCTTTGGCGGGCCGAATCAATCACCGAATGAGGCGATGCACGCGTGTGGCCGATCGCGTTGAAATCGAAAGGGTGATCGCTCGGCGGCCAACGGGTGATCGTTGTCGTTCATACCGGCCTGCTTCGGTCACATCGACTGGCGCGTCCAGCACGTCCAGAATTATCTCTGTGCCGCCGTTCGTCGGTACTGCCTTTGTCTAATGTTGATGCCAGCTAGGCAGTCAACTTCTTGATCCGGGCGAGTTTGTCCTGAAGGACTTGCTCATTGAATCCCTCTGGCCTTCCTGTCCAAACTGCGAGCGAAATGGCGTCCCCGCGAACTTACCTTGTTCCAGATTTGTCAGCGCTTGCGGAGTTGCGTGAAGGACTGCTCCAGCGATTCGCGAAGCAATGAGCCGTCGTTGGAATAGACCACGAACCGCGAGCCTTGTTTGATCGTGCGTTCCATTTGCTCGCGTTTGCCGAACCAGCTTCCGGCGGCCACATGCGAGCGATTGGCGACATCAATAATCCGCTGGATCATCGCGACGAGGTCCGGGTGGTCGTACTCGTTGGGGATGCCCATGTTGGTGGTCAGATCGTTGGGTCCGACAAACACCGCGTTCACTCCGGGGATCGAGCAGATCTTTTCGAGGTTCTCGACCGCCAGGACCGATTCGATCATCGGGACGAAGACCGCGTTCGCGCAGCGTTCCTCGATGGCGTACTTTCGCGTTTTCTCGCTGGGCCATTTCCCTTCGGCCAGGACGCGCTCCAGAGCCTGTCCTTTCAACGGCCGATAGATCGCGGCCGCCGCGAGACGTCGAGCGTGTTCCACATCCTCGACATAGGGCACGACCACACCGTCGAACGAATCGCACACCTTCGACACATCATCCGGTTCGCGGCTGTGAGTCCGCGCCAAGCACGCGATCCCTTTGGCGGCCAGTGCGTACCGAACCGGTAAGAACTCGGCCAAGTCGAGCGCGTTGTGCTCGGCCGTGACAATCACAAAGTCGAGCGCATCGTCCGGCAAGACATCGACGATCGCTGGATTGACGGTGTATTGAAAAAAAGTGCCGTAGACGGTTTGCCCGCGCTGCATCTTTTCCTTGAGTGCCTTGCCGAGTTTGGGTGCGGCCATGAGAGGACAATTCCTTGAAAGAGGTTTTCAACAAGTCATCGGAGACAAGTGCCAGACGAACCGTGGCAGCGTCGTCAGGCGGCCGCTTTGGCCTTTCGCTTCGCTTTCTTGGCAGCCTTTTTGGCTCCGCCACCCTGGTCGGTCTTGCCGGCGGCAGGATCGAGTCCGGCCAGCGCGGCGGTGAGACGGGTGCGGGCGGCTTTGCTCGATTCGGTATCGGCCTCTTTCGCGACGAGCTTTTCGACAAACGGCGCATCGCGCATGTCGAACAGTTCGCCTTGCTCGTTCATTTTGAAGCCCTGCTCGCGGACGAACCAGTGCGGGCCGAGTTGCACGTAGGCCCACTCGCGCGGCTGGCCGGGTTTGCCGAGCAGTTGCGGAGCGAAGCTGCGTCCGTCGAACTTCAGACTTCCGGGTTGTTTCACACCGGCCAGTTCCGCGAACGTCGCGTGGGGATCGGCGAAGCTGAGGATGTCCTGCGAGACCTTGCCCGCCGGAGTCGTCCCCGGCCAGCTCGCGATGAACGGGACGCGCGAGCCCCCCTCCAGCAGCGACCCTTTCTTGCCGTTGATCATCCGCCCGCCGATCTCGCTCGGATGCGCCAACGCCGTGCCGTTGTCGGTCGTGAAGATGACGAGCGTCTTCTCACGCAAGCCCAGCTTTTCGAGTTCTGCGACAACTGCTCCGACTTGCTTGTCCATGTACGCGATGTTGTCGTCGTAGTGCGTGTCTTTGCCATTCTTCGAGTCGGGCGTACGCAGGATCGGAGCATGGACGTGGTGCATCGAATAATAAAAGAAGAACGGCTGCTGCTTGTTCTGCTTGAGGAAGTCGATCGCGAACGCATGCACGAGGTCCGGCGCGTACGCTCCCTCCGGCACGCTGATCGACTCGCCGTTTTTGAGCAGCGTCTTCTCCCAGAACCAACCGCCGGCGGTCGGGTCGGTGATGTATTCGTCGAAGCCCCAGTCGCGCGGCGTCTCACCGACCTGCCGCCACTTGCCTCCCATGCCGGTCGCGTAGCCGGCTTGCTTGAGTAACTTGGCCATCGAGAATTCATCCGCCGATTTCGCTCCCGGCCCGCCGTTCCGCCACGAACCATTCGTGATGCCACCGGTGCGAAACGCATAGCGGCCCGTCATCAACAAGCCTCGCGTCGGCCCACATAGCGGCGAGGCGTAACAGGTCTCGAACCGAGTCCCCGATGCCGCCAGCTTGTCGATGTTCGGCGTCTTGTGCTTGTCCGAGCAATAACAGCTCACGCCATCCAGTCCGAGATCATCGGCCAGAATGAAAACGATGTTCGGCTTCGTCGCCTCGGCGGCGAACACCGAACCTCCAAAGACGCCGAGCGTGACGAGAAGAAGATTCAGAATACGTCTCATGAGCGCCCCCTGCGATCGTCCAAGATGGTGAGAACATTCCGACCGGCCGAAATCAGCCGCGAGCCATCGGCATGATAATCCATCGCTCGTCGGAATGCGGTGATTGATGCCACCGCAGCTCAAGTCGGGTGCGACAATACTTTCTGGCAACTCAATCAACCGCAGGGCGCTAGCCCCGGTTCATGCCGTGTAACCGGGGCTAGCGCCCTGCGGCTAATTTCTGCCAGGATTGTTTGTCGCGCCCTTCAAGTCTGGATTACTCACCGAGATGAAGGGTGAGGTATATTGCTCGCCGTTCAATCTCACCCGGCCGGAGAACGCCCCATGCGCTTCAAGACAGTTTCTCTCGCGTTGCTTGTCCTGAGTCTGAGCCACCTCAGTCATGCCGCTGACGTGCCGGCGCTGCCCGTCGTCACGAAGGTGGAACAGCAGCCGCTGGTTTCGCAGGTCGAGCGGTTGGTGGAATCGCTGGACTTTCTCGGCACGCCCATGAGCAAGCCCGATCGCGACGCTCTGAAGACGGCGATGATTGACGCCGATGCCGAGCAGGCGGTCGCGGGCATTCAGAAGGTGCTCGATCCGTATTGCCTGATGGGGGTCGAACTGCGTTCGGAGAAGGAACTGACGGTGCAAGTCGGTTCGGTAAAGAAGCAGCTCGTCGAGCAAGGCTGGAGTCAGTTTCTCGTAAAGGTCCATAACTCGGCGGAGTTGACGGGCGTGCTGCGAGCGGCCAGTCCGAACGCGCAGCGGCTGCACGGATCGCCGAAGGACGATGTGAAGAACCGTTGGCTCGACTTGCAGACGTTCGACCGGCAGCCGCTGAAACCACAGTTGAGTGGCCTGAAGCTGGAATACCGGATCATCCAGCTCTACAGCCGCGATGCCGGACCACACGAAGCGGCGATGTCGCTGGAGTACGTCGTGCGCGGCGGAGTTCCTCAAAGGGCCGATGTTCGCGGCGAGCCGGAAGTGGTCACGAGAGGCAAACCGGTCAGCATCGCGTTTGATTGTTCGCCGTCGCACGACGTGACATTCCGCGTCGTTGATGAAAGCGGCAAGCCGACCACGGCGGCGTTCCTGATTCGCGATCCGCAGAACCGCATCTATCCGTCGCAAGCCAAGCGGCTGGCTCCGGACTTCGCTTTTCATCCGCAGGTTTATCGAAGCGATCGCGAGACCGTGAAACTGCCGGCGGGGAAGTACACGATCCTCTGCTTGCGCGGTCCCGAGTCGGTCCCTGAAGCGAAATCCCTGACCGTCACCGATCAGCCGACGGTGTTCACCTACGACGTGAAACGCTGGGTCGATCCGATGCTGCTGGGCTGGTACTCCGGCGACCATCACATTCACGCGGCCGGCTGTGCTCACTATTCCAACCCGACCGAAGGGGTCCATGCCGACGACATGATGCGGCACTGCCTGGGTGAAGACTTGAAGGTCGGTTGCAATCTGACCTGGGGACCGTGCTTCGATTACCAACTGAAATTCTTCACGGGCAAGGATGACAAGGTCTCGCAGTTCCCGTACCTGCTGCGCTACGACATCGAAGTCTCCGGCTTCGGCTCGCATCGTTCCGGCCACCTGTGCCTGCTGCGACTGACCGATCGCAATTACCCCGGCGGCGAATCGAATCAACACTGGCCAACGCTGGGATTGAACACGCTCAAGTGGGCCAAGAAGCAAGGGGCGATCACCGGGCCGGCGCATTCCGGATCGGGCCTGGCTCCGTCGCCGCAGCGAGTCGACGGCCCCGACGGTCCGAACAATCTGCCGAGCTATGCGATTCCGCAATACAACGGCATCGGTGCGAACGAGTACATCGTCGATATCACGCACAACGTCCCCGGCCCGGACGGCAAGCCTGTCCCGGCCGTCGACTTCATCTCCACGATGGACACCAATCGGCAGCAAGAATTCAACATGTGGTACCACACGCTCAACTGCGGCTTCCGTGTGCGAGCCAGCGGCGAGACCGACTTCCCGTGCATCTCCGGCCAGCGCGTCGGCATGGGCCGCGTCTATGTGAAAGTGAACGGCAGGCTGAATTACGAAGACTGGTGCGAAGGCATCCGCGAGGGCCGCAGCTATGTCAGCGACGGCACCTGCCACCTGATGGAGTTCGCCGTTCATCCGGCCACGAACGCAAAGCAGATCGTGCCGGTTGGTTATCACGGCAGCGAATTGAAACTCGACAAGCCGGCGACGGTACATCTCTCTGCGAAAGTCGCCGCGCGACTAGATGGCAAGACGGTTCCGATCGAAGTCATCGTCAACGGCTACCCGGTGGCGAAACAAGAGATTGTTGCCGACGGCACGACGCGAGACGTGTCGTTCGACGTGCCGATCGACCGCAGCAGTTGGGTGGCGTTGCGACTGTTCCCCAACGCGCACACGAATCCGGTGTTTGTGCTGATCGGCGACAAACCGATCCGCGCCTCGCGGCGCAGCGCCGAATGGTGTCTGCGCGGAGTCGATCAATGCTGGGAACAGAAACAGCCGACTTACGCCGCCGCCGAAAAAGACGAAGCGACGAAAGCCTACGAACATGCGCGCGTCGTCTATCGTCAGATCGTCAGCGAAAGCGAAATCAACTGACGTCATCCCTTCGGTTCCGTAGTTTGAGACAGACTTGTTTGAGTTGCAGCCAAAACACCTTTGTGGTGCGTGCCTCACAGCAATTTGAAGGTTGTTGCAAACCATCGCAAGTCGTCGCAAGCAATAGTCGTATTTGGCAGTATGGCGCACTTTTCTTCGTAGGTGTTCCATAGAAACTGAGCGGTGCTGCGAAGCAAAGATGTTGCCAACGCGACAGTGGATTTCGATGTGCATTCTGAGATGTTGCATCGAGGTGGACCTGCGTGGCCGCACTGCTGAGTCGTGGTTGCCACACGCTGCGGTTCAAGCAATGCGTTTATCGTCGTCCGAAGCCGCCGGTCACGAACGCTCCGCTGCATGTTGTTCAGGCTCGCGAAGTGGTTTTCCAAAACGAGCACGACTTACCAGCGAGCGAATTCAGCCAAGGAGCTTGGCAACTCGCGCGGTGATGTTCGAAACGAGTTCCAGCGGCAATGGCCCACGTCGGGCCGCCGCCAGGTTCTCGGCCAGATGAGCGAGGTTGCAGGTGCCGATGATCGCCGTCTGGCAGTGCGGATGCGAGAGCGTGTATCGCAAGATGAGTTCCGATCGTGTCATGTCGTTCGGACAGAGTTCGTCGAGCTTGGCTTTGTCCCACACGTCATTGAGCGCCGGTCGCTGGATTTCCGCATCCGGGCCACCTTGGGCGATCCCGCCCCGCAGAATGATGCCGGCACCTGACTCGGCGGCTCGACAGACGAGGTCGTGATGCTGCGGGGCCAGACAGGAATACGGAATCTGAAACGTGTCGAACACACCGAGGTCGATCAAGGCCGAGAGACTCGGCAGAGAACTGGAGACGCCGATGAACCGGACCAAGCCCTGATCTGGAAGACTTGTCAGGACATCAATCAGTCCTTCGCGTTGCAGCGTTTCGGCATCGCCACAGTGGAATTGCAGCACGTCCACATAATCAGTGCGCAGACGCTGGAGGCTCGTTTCCAGATTTCGCCGAATGACATTTGGCTTCCAGACGTGATCGAGTTCCAGATGGTCCTCCCGTTGCGTGTAAACACACCCACATTTGGTGGCGAGATAAAACTCACGGCGACGTGACCCGATGAAGCGACCGATCCGTTCTTCGCTGGCCCCATAATCGGGAGACGTGTCGATGAAATTGATGCCCGCATCCAGCACGGCATTGAGAAACCGCTCGGCATCGTGGTCGCTCACGACTCGGACGCCCCAAGTCCGCGGCCCACGCAATCCCCTGCTGCCATAACCGAGTTGTGTGACAGCCAGCCCCGTGCGTCCGAGAATTCGGCGTTCCATCGTCAGAAGTTCTTTCGTGTTGGCTCGAGGATCAGGTCGTCGTGCCTTGGCATGTCTCCCAACAACGGGGCCATGTTCCGGTCAAAGTCACGTTTTGCGCCGGCCAGGACCACTACCAGCGGAATCGCAACCAGCGCCAATCGAAGCGAGCCAACGAGCCACGGTTTCCGGTGCCGAAGGAACGGCACCTCGGCCGTCCAGCACAAGAGTGGAATCAGCAGCAGCGCCAGCGCGCAGCCTGTCGAGAGCCGGCCAAAGAACCGTCCGATCAACAGCACGCCGAACAAGCCGATCACCCCGATTCCAATGATTGCCGGTGAGCCGAGTTTTGCCGGTATGCCGGACCGCATCGTGATCAGCTTGGCTGCGATGGCCGTCGCGACGATGGTCGCAGCCAACGGAAATGCCGTTGCGCCTCCCTTGAGATAACCAGCCAGCATCACAGTCAGGCCGGCGCACTGCGTCGTTAGGCCGAGAGCCAATGGAATCGAGATCCCTTCAGAACGCAGTGACAACAAGAGAAGCAGTCCCCAAGTGCCAGCCAACAAGAGACCACAGACCACTAAAGCCACGCCGGCCTCCCACCGAGTCCACTGGTTGCCGGCACCAGTCAAGTAAACGGAGCCGTGCAGCAGAATTCTCGGAATCGCCGCGGCAAGACTCGCCCGCAGGAACCACGCGATCCAACGCGGCATCCGTTGAAGTCCCGCAATCAGCTCGATGCCGAGAGCCATCGGCACGACGATCATCAAGAACCGATCAAGTCCTTTCACGGGCGGCCAAGTCCATCGCACCGCCAACACGTCGCATCCGAGCGCGAGTCCCAGTCCCATTGCCAAGACGCAAGCCGAATTGAGCCATGCGCTGCTGACAGGCCGCTTCCGCCACGCCATCGCCAGCACAAACATCGCACTGGCGATGGCCGCGGCACCCATGGATTTCAGATACAACAGCGGCTCGGGCATCAGCTACTTTCGCATGCCTTCGCAGTCAATCATGATGAGCGCTTCGTCCCCGATCGGTCCGATGGCGTTCTTATCGAAGCCGAAGTCGCTGCGTTTGAGCTTGAGTTCGGTCGAGAACGCGACCCGCTTGACTCCCTTGAATTCATGCTCCTTACCCCCCATCAAGACCAGCGTGATCTTTTTGGTCGTGCCGTGCATCGTGAAGTCGCCGGTGACTTCGTAGCCCCCCTTGATGGGTTTGGTGCTCTTGCTTTTGAATTCGATCGTCGGGAATTGTTTCGTATCGAAGTAGTCGGGCTGCCGGAGGTGTTCATCGCGGGCCTTGTTGGCCGTATCGACGCTGTCTGTTTTGATCGTCAATTCGAAGGTCGATTTGGCAGGATCTTCCCGGTCGAGCGAGAACTTCCCTTCGACCTCATTGAACCGGCCATGAATCCAACTGATGTCGAGATGCCGTGCCTTGAAGCTGACAGAAGAATGCACCAGGTCATAAGCATATTCATCGGCGGCATCGGCTGTGCCGCCGCCACAAACCGCCGTTCCGATCACGAGCACCAAAGCCCACGCTGAAACAAGTCGCCTCATCTGATGATTCCTTCTCAAAAGGGATTGCGAGAGATTTTCCGCTGCGTCGCCAGCAGGTTCGCAGCCATCGTATGACCCGGCCGAGCATTCGCAAAGCAGGCCGTCCTTCGGACGAGAGCGTGACGCGCCAACAAAACACCGTGCGGCTTGTCTGCCACTTCTCGGCAGAAGCGGAGAGCACGAACTCTTCACTGCTGATTCGTCGAATGACTCACCTACGCGAAGACGTCCTGAATCGGTTCACCGCTGCAAATCGTGTGCGGTCGGTTGAGCCGGTCGTGGATCTGGCCGCTCAGGTCGATCCCCAAAGCGGTGTAGATCGTGGCCGCGATGTCCTCGGGGCGAACCGGGTTGGCGGACGGGTACGCGCCGAATCGGTCGGAGGCACCATGAACGTAACCGGCCTTCACACCGCCGCCAGCCAGGAAGACGGTGTAACAGTTGGGCCAATGATCGCGGCCGTCCGGAGTTGCTCCGGCAGACGAAGTGATCTGACCGACCTTCGGCGTGCGACCGAACTCGCCCAGCGCCACCACGAGTGTTTCGTCGAGCAGGCCTCGATCCGCCAAGTCCTCGATGAGCGCCGAGACCGCTTGATCGGTCGGTGGACACAGCCCATTGACCAGGCTGTTGAAATGATCGCGATGCCCGTCGAAGGCTTGTCCTCCCGCCCAGACAGAAACCAACCGCACTCCCGCCTCGACCAAACGCCGCGCCAAGAGCAGGCACTGTCCGAGATGTCGCAGGCCGTTGCCGCGCACGTCCGCCGCGCGCACGCCGAATCCGTAACGCTGACGAACAGACTCCGGCTCGTCGTGCAAGTTGAACGCTCGCCGCGCCTGCGGAGACGTGATCAGCGAAAACGCCTTCTCGTAGAAAACGTCCTTGCGCTCCAGCGCTCGGCGATCATTCGCGCGCCCGAGGCCGTGATCAATCTCGTTGAGCAGCCGCTGCCGACTCTCGAACTGCGATCCAGGTAGCCGCAGTTCCAATCCCGGCACTTCGTAGTTGGGGACGCTCGGGTCGCCGGCAATCAACGGGTCGAAAGCGTCACCCAGGAACCCCGCTAACACACCCGGAATGAAGTTGCCGCAGTTGAACATCTCCTTCGGCAGGTGAACGTAGTCCGGCAACGGCTGTCCGCTGGGCCGCATCTTCGCGAGCACCGAGCCGAACGGCGGCGCGTTCTCTCGCGACGGGCCGCGGATCAACTGCGAGTCGCGCAGCGGATACTGCCCAGTCAGCATGTAATGCGAACTGGCATTGTGATCGACGATCGTGTGGCTGACAGAGCGGATCACAGTCATGTGGTGCATGACCCGTGACCACTGCGGCAGATGTTCGCAGACATGCAGACCGGAGAGCGTGGTCTGGATCGGCCGAAACGGGCCGCGGACATTTTCCGGCGCGTCGGGCTTCATGTCCCACAGGTCGATGTGCGACGGCCCGCCTTCCATAAAGAACAAGATGCACGACTTGGCCCGCGGTCTTCGACCAGCATCCGCTGGCGCGTCCGTTTCGGATGGGCGACCATTTGCCTCGGCACCCAGCAACTGAGGCAATCCCAATCCCAAAGCGGAATTACTGCCGACGCTGAGAAGCCGGCGGCGCGTCAGCCGGGCATGCCCGTGTTGATCCGATGGAAGCATGTGCGATTCCTCATCTCTGCCTACATGGCCGATTGCTTGTCGCGTGCCGAGCGGAATTCGTCGCCGGCGTTCCAAGTCGGCAATCGCTCCGCGTTCGCGACATCGCGAGACAGGTCCAGCATAAACTCGGCCAACACAACGAAGCCCGAAAAATCCCAGTCCGGCTGAAATTCATCCTGCGGCGAGTGGTACGCCTTGTCGTTGAAATCCTTGTGAGCCTTGGTGGCGAAGTCGTTCGGCTTGCCTGTGATCTTCATTCCCGCCGCGACGGAAAACGCGGGGACGCCCGACCGCGCCATCGAGAAATGGTCCGAGCGGTAGAAGATTCCCAGGTGCGCCCTCTGGTCCGTTTCGATCTCAAGGTGGTTCTTCTCGGCCGCCGCTTTGACCGTTGGCCAGATCGACGTTCGGTCGGCACCTGTCACGACGACCGACGCTGGTACGCCGAGCGGCAGGATCATGTCGACGTTCAGATTGAGCGCGGTCTTGCTCAGAGGGATGAGCGGATTCCGAGTGTAGTACTTCGAACCGAGCAGCCCTTTCTCTTCCGCGGTGACGGCCAGGAAAATCGCAGATCGTTTGGGCTTCGGCGACTGATCCGACCACGCACGGGCAAGCTCCAGCAGGAGGCCGCAGCCAGTGGCGTTGTCCGCCGCGCCATTGTAGATCGCATCGCCGAGGACAGGCCGGCCGACGCCGAGATGATCCCAGTGCGCGGTGAAGACGATCGCCTCGGATTTCAACGTCGCATCGCTCCCTTCCACGAGGCCGACGACGTTGTGACTGACGAAGTTCTCGATGCGGGTCGGGAGGTTGCCTTTCAAATTCACACCGAGGGAATAGGGCTTGAACCCCTTGGTGTCCGCCTCGCGCAAGGCGTCATCCACGGTGCGGCCCGATAGCCCCAGAAGCTTTTCACCCGCTGTCCGAGAGAGCCAGCCCGCGAACGCCAGCACGGGTTGACCGGGTTCCCGCTTGAGCTGCGCACTTTCCAGTCGCCGCACGACCGAGTACGGATAACCCGCGGTCTCATTCGTATGAATGATGAAGCAGGCCCTCGCTCCGCGCCGGGCGGCCTCCTCGAGTTTGTACGACCAACGCCCGTAATACGTCAGCGCCGTGCCTCCGAAGAATTTGGGATCGCTTGAGGGCGGCTCATTCGTGAAGAGGACAACAATTTTCCCGGTCACGTCGACACCCTGATAATCGTCCCATCCGAATTCCGGCGCGGTGATGCCGTGTCCCAGGAAGACAGCCTCAGCGTCGAACTCCTCGATGCCCGTTTGCGTCTGACTCACGCCCGCGAAGCCCTCTTCGCAAGGGATGTCGAGCGTGGTTCCTGCCTTCACCGCTTGGAGCGTCGACTTCGGGCTCGTGATGACACGCACGAGCGGCACCGGTTGGAAGTACGAGTCGCGCTCACCGATCGGCTTCAAGCCCGCCTTTTCGAACTCGTCCGCGAGGTATTCCGTCGTGAGAACCTCGCCGTTGGTCCCAGGTTCGCGACCTTCCAGCCTGTCGCTCGCCAGATGAGCGACCGCGGCCTTGATCCGGTCTGTGGAAATCTCACCCGCCATAGATGCGGGAATGAAGAGCAAGGCAACGAGCAGCGGAAGAAATCGGTACGCCACAGGAATTTCCTCGTCGAGAATTCAAGACGGTGAGTGGGCCGCGCGCATTCCGCAGCGGAAGGCAAAACAGGCAAGTATCACGAACTGGCTTCGGACAGATGCGCTGGCGAGCAGGGGCTCGTCACGGCAGGTTCCCGTGCGCACGATTCTAAACACTTTCCTGCTGCTCGCCGAAGTCATCACCAATCACTTCGTTGTTGCGGGCGGAAGTCGTTTCAACTCCATGAGCCACGCGAGGGACTGTTCTTGCCAGGCATCCCACATCGGGCCTTTGTAACCATTGAGGCCGTGACCGCCAGAGGCCAGTTCGAGGTACTTGTTCGGCACTTTGTGATTCTGCAGCGCGTCGTGGAACATCTGGCTGTTGGCGGGGACGACCACCTTGTCGTCCTTGGCGTGTGCGAGGAACGCCGGCGGAGTCTTGGCAGTCACCTGCTTTTCGTTGGAGAAGAGTTCGATCAGCTTCGGTGAGGGATCTTTTCCAAGCAGATTGGTTCTCGAACCTTGATGCGTCGTCGCATCCATCGTGATGACGGGATAGATCAGGATGGCAAAGTCCGGCCGACAACTGACTCGATCAACGGGATCGATCGCCTTCGAGTCCCCGTCGTCGAAATGCGTCGCGGCGGTTGAGGCCAGATGACCTCCGGCCGAAAACCCAATGATGCCGATACGTGCCGGATCAATCTCCCAGTCCTTGGCATTCGCTCGCACGGTGCGGATCGCACGTTGAGCGTCGAGCAATGGAACTTGATGGCGTCCCGCAGGCAGTCGGTATTCGAGCACCACGCCGGTGATGCCGTGACCGTTGAGCCATGCTGCAATGCCATGCCCCTCCGGCCCAGTGACGAGACCGCCGTATCCGCCACCGGGACAGATCACGACCGCCGTCCCGTTGGCCTTTGCCGGACGATGAACCGTGATCCAAACTTCGGTCTCCTGAACCTGCCTTTCGCCGAGCGAGGCCCGACCACCCCAAAGTCCGATCCGCTTGGGTTCGACCTTCTCCTGCCCCATCGCGAGGCCGAAGCCCAAGCTCAGAACAACGACCAATCCCATCCAACACCATTTCAAAACCGACTTCATGGAATGTTCCTTCGTCTGTGAAAGAGGAGCGAATCAGAGCCACGTCCAATGTTGTTGATTCAGATCGAGCAAGCATGACCTTCAACAGGCTGTTCTTCGTCCGTTGCGTGAAAACGAAAAAGCCCCGGAGTTTCCGGGGCTTTCCGCTAGAACGAGCAATGTGCTCCTGAAAGTACCCCCTAGGGGATTCGAACCCCTGTCAGGGGACTGAGAATCCCCGATCCTGGGCCTCTAGACGAAGGGGGCAGGCGGGCGGCGTTGTATCGGAGTCGATGAGTGAAGTCTAGCCGATGCCCGGCACTGGAAAGCTCTTCGTGAATTCGCAAATCTCCGCACGCACGGCGGCCAGAACGGACTCGTCATCGGGGGTTTTGAGCACTCGCAAAATCCATGCGCCGACCTTCTTCATCTCGTCTTGCTGCATGCCGCGCGTGGTCAGCGCGGCGGTGCCGATGCGGACTCCGCTGGGGTCCATCGGCTTGCGTTGGTCGTAGGGGATCATGTTCTTGTTGACGGTGATGCCCGCTTTGTCGAGCGCGAGTTCGCCGATCTTGCCGGTCTGGCCGATGCTGGTCATGTCGCAGAGCATCAGGTGGTTGTCGGTGCCACCGCTGGCGAGGCGGATGCCGCCGGACATCAGTGTCTCGGCCAGCATCTTCGAATTGGCGATGATCTTTCGGCCGTAGTCTTTGAAGCTGGGTTGCAGCGCTTCTTGGAAGCAGACGGCTTTGCCGGCGATGATGTGCATCAGCGGGCCGCCTTGCATGCCGGGAAAGACGGTCTTGTCGATCTCTTTGCCGTATTGCTCGCGACAGAGGACGAAACCGGAGCGTGGGCCGCGCAGCGTCTTGTGCGACGTCGATGTGACGAAGTCGGCGACAGGGACCGGGCTGTTGTGAGCTCCGGCGGCGACGAGGCCAGCGTAGTGAGCCATATCGACCATCAGCTTCGCTCCGACTTCTCGAGCGATGTCGGCGAACTTGGCGTGGTCGATTTCGCGTGGGTACGCGCTCGCGCCAGCGACGATGAGTTTCGGTTTGTGTTCGCGAGCGAGCGCGGCGACCTGGTCGAAATCAATGCGGTGGTCCGACTCGCGCACGCCGTAGGGTACGACCTTGTAAAGCTGGCCGGAGAAGTTCACTGGCGAGCCGTGCGTCAGGTGCCCGCCGTGCGCGAGGTTCATGGCGAGGTAGGTGTCGCCCGGCTTGAGCACCGTCAGATAGACGGACATGTTGGCTTGCGAACCGGCGTGTGGTTGGACGTTGGCGTGCTCGGCCCCGAAGAGTTGCTTGGCTCGCGAGATGGCCAGGCTTTCGACGACGTCGACGAATTCGCAACCGCCGTAGTAACGTCGGCCGGGATAGCCCTCCGCGTATTTATTGGTGAGGATCGTGCCGGCGGCTTCGAGGACTGCCGCGCTGGTGTAATTCTCGGACGCGATCAGTTCGAGCCCTTCCAACTGGCGAGTCCGTTCCTGTTGAATGGCGTCAAATAGTTCGGGAAACGTAGTCTGCAACGGGGACATGATGGCTCCTGGGGCATTGGCGCTGGCCGGTCTGACTGACCGACGGCGGCTCGCAAAAACGAGGCGGAGTTTTAGTGACGCTTGGGTGTGAATGCCATCAATGCCGCCGAGTCTCACGGCGAGCCGTTTGAAAGCTGTTTCATTACCCGAATAGAATCCTTTTGCCAATCTTTTCGTCAGCCAATTCCAATCGGCGGCGAATCGAAGTGCCACTCGTTCAAGACTTGCCGCGGGATCGCTTTCAGAAAGTCGGTGAATCATGGCCAGAGTTCTCGTTGTGGATGATTCTCCAGTCGATCGCCGGCTGGCAGGACGGCTAATCGAGAAGCTGGGAAACATGGAAATCTTCTACGCTGCGGATGGCAACGCGGCTCTCGAGCAAGTCGAGGCACATCTGCCCGACATCGTTGTCACCGACATGCAGATGCCGGAGCTGGACGGCTTTGGACTGGTCGAGGCCTTGAAGGCTCAATATCCGTTGATCCCCGTGATCTTGATGACCGCCGCCGGCAGCGAGGCAATCGCCGTGAAAGCCTTGCAGGTGGGTGCCGCCAGCTACGTGCCCAAGACCGCTCTGGCGGATGACCTGGCCGATGTGACGGAACGTGTGCTGATCATGTCTCGGGCGCAGCGCTCGCAGACGCGATTGCAGAATCGCATGACACGTTCGACCACCGAGTACGAGGTCGAGAACGATCGCGAATTGGTATTGTCGTTGTCGTCTCAGATGCAGCAGCAATTCAACGCGATGAAGATCTGTTCGGAGACGGACGGCTTGCGCATCGGCATCGCCTTGGAGGAAGCTCTGCTGAATGCCTTTTATCACGGCAATCTGGAGTGCTCGTCAAAGTTGCGGGACGATAACTGCCAAGCTTATGCCGACCTCGCGACTCAGCGATGCGGCGAGTCGCCCTACAAAGAACGACGGATCTATGTCACGGTCAGCCTGACACGTGACGAAGCGAAGTGGACGATCCGAGACGAAGGGCCGGGGTTTGATCCGTCCAAGCTGCCCGATCCCACCGATCCCGAATACCTCGAACGTCCGCATGGCCGAGGGCTGATGCTCATGCGAACGTTCATGAGCGACGTGTCGTACAACGACAAGGGCAACGAAGTCCGGATGGCCAAGCGTCGCAAATCCGAAGCGTGATCCACTCGATACTCTCGCTGAGTCTTGGTCCAAATCAAACACGGAATTCCCATGCCTGAATCCACACCGCGACCATCGGCACGGACCTGGAGGCGTCGCTGGCGAATTATCTCGCGGTATCTCAACGAGCGGCTGGTGCTGTGGTTGTTGCCGGTGTTGGTCATCGGCACGGGCGCGTTGTTGTGGCTCTTGAGTCATCAGGTCGACGCGCTCTACCAGGAGATGGCGCTGCAAGGCGCCGAATTGGACGCTCACACCATTGAGGAGGTTCGACAGATCTACACGAGCGAAGTGGTCGAGCGGCTGAAGAATCACGACATCCACGCCACGCACGACTACGCCTCACAGGATCGAGCCATCCCACTGCCGGCAACGCTCACGATGCAGATTGGCGACCGGCTCAACAAAGTCCGAGAAGGGGCGTACGTCCGACTTTTCAGCGATTACCCCTTTCCAAATCGACGAGAGCGAATGCTCGACGACTTCGAGATAGACGCGATCGCTCGCATGCGCACCTCGTCGGACGAGATCTTTTGGAGGATTGAGAAGTTTGAAGGTCGTCCGTCCATTCGGTTGGCGTTGGTCGACCGCTTGAAAAAACAGAGTTGCGTCGACTGCCACAACTCGCACCCCGACAGTCCCAAGCGAGATTGGAAGCTCAACGACCCGCGTGGAATACTCGAGGTGATCCGGCCGCTCGATCAGAAAGTCGCCGCCACGCATTCGGCGTTGGTCTACACGATCAACGGAGCGGTCTTCGTCTATGGTTTCGGATTGCTGGGCATGTTGTTGTTGTTGCAGCGGATGCATCGGACTTCACAAAAACTGCGTCAAACAGAAGCTCGCACGCGCGCGATCGTCGGCAACG
The DNA here is from genome assembly GCA_945904015.1 of Candidatus Kuenenia stuttgartensis. Classification (GTDB taxonomy): domain Bacteria; phylum Planctomycetota; class Planctomycetia; order Planctomycetales; family Planctomycetaceae; genus SXKJ01. The sequence goes on from CAMDPK010000005.1 coordinate 72,771, forward strand.
CGGCGGACGGAATCATCACCTTCGATCAGCACCTGCGGATCGAAGACTTCAACGCCGCGGCCGAAGCCATGTTCGGCGTGAGCGCATCGGTCGTCACCAATCAGGCCGCAATGGATTGGATCGTCGATACCGACCGCCGACTTCGAGACTTCGTCTACCACAAGGTCATGAACGACGACGACAGCGGCAGTGGCATCCGGGTCTCCGGGGACGTCCGCATCAGCACGAAATCGCTGGCCTGCGAAGTGGCAGGACGTCGCAAAGACGGCACGATGTTTCCGATGTCGCTTTCCGTCGGAGTCGTGCGCTGGGGCGAGCAAGTCCGCTTCACCTGCATCGTCCGTGAACTCACGGAACAAAAGCGAATCGAAGCGGCACTTGAACAAGAACGCTCGGTCATCCAAGAGCTGATGCTCAATCTGACCGAGGCGATCTACATCTATTTCAAAGACGAACAGAGCCGCTTCCTGCGAGTCAATTCCGCGCTCGCGAAGAAGCTGGGGGTGAAAGAACCCAAAGACGCGGTCGGCAAAACGGACCAAGATTTCTTTCCGGAGGAATACGGCCGTCACGCATTTCGCGACGAACTGGAAATCATGCGCACCGGCCAGCCCAATCTCAGTATCGAGGAGCAAGCGACGTGGCCGGACGGCTCCACGAGCTGGGTCTCGACCACCAAGATGCCACTGCGGAACACGCGCGGCCACATCATTGGGACGTTTGGCATCTCGCGGGACATCAGCGACATGGTCAAAGCTCGCGTCGATTTGCAAAAAGCCAAGAACTCCGCCGAAGCGGCCAACCGCGCGAAGAGCGAATTCCTGGCCAACATGTCGCACGAAATCCGCACGCCGATGAACGGCATCCTCGGCATGACCGACCTCGCGCTCGACACGGATCTCTCGGCCGAGCAACGTGACTACCTGCAAATGGTTCGCGCATCGTCCGAGCAACTGCTGCACATCATCAACGACATTCTTGACTTCTCGAAGATCGAGGCCGGCAAGCTAGAACTCGACCCGCACGAGTTCCTGTTGCGCGACTCACTGGGCGAAACGCTCCGAGCGCTCGCGCACCGCGCCGACAGCAAGGGACTCGAACTGGCGGCGCACATCGCCCCCAACGTTCCGGACTCACTGATCGGAGACAGTGGCCGGCTGCGGCAGATCGTCGTGAATCTCGTCGGCAACGCCATCAAGTTCACCGAGCGTGGCGAAACTGTGGTCGAAGTCTCGCTGGCCGGCTCGGACGTGGGCCAGTCTGCGGCCGCAGCGAGTGTGATTCGTGCATCCGCCACGAATGGAATCGTGCCGGCCAAGAACGGGCAGGTTGAAAACCTGCCCCACGAAGTCGAGCTGCACTTCGTTGTGCGCGACACCGGCATCGGCATTTCGCACGAGAAGCTCGACCGCATCTTCAACGAATTCGAGCAAGCCGATGGAACGACGACGCGCCGCTTCGGTGGCACCGGTCTGGGACTCGCGATTTCGCGACGGCTGGTGGGGCTGATGCACGGCCAAGTCTGGGTCGAGAGCGAAGTCGGACGGGGCAGTTCGTTCCACTTCACTGCTCGTTTCGAACTGCAAACTCATCAACATGCCGAAGACCAACTCGTGCCGGTCATGCTGGAAAATCTGCGAGTACTCGTCGTCGATGACAACGCCACGAACCGCCGCATCCTTGAAGAGATGCTGAAAAACTGGCGCATGCGTCCGACGGTCGTCGAGAATGCAGACGATGCCCTGCGCGAACTGTCCGCGTCGGTCGCCAGCGGCGAGCCGTTCCCGCTCGTGTTGCTCGACGGACACATGCCCGACACCGATGGCTTCACGCTCGCCGAACACATTCGCAACCGGCCGGAACTGCTCAGCTCGACGATGATGATGCTGACCTCCGGAGGACAGCTCGGCGACGTGGCCCGTTGCCGCTCGCTGGGCATCGCCGCATACCTCATCAAGCCAATCACGCAGTCGGATCTGTTCGACAAGATCGTGCAGGTGCTCGACCGAGCCAATGTGGCCACACCCAGCACTTCCACAACAAACGCGACTCCGGTCGTCCCCAACATCCTGGCCACCGAATCGCCGATGCGTGTGCTATTGGTCGAGGACAACATCGTCAACCAACGCCTCGCCGTGCGGTTGCTGGAAAAGCGCGGCCATCACGCCACTCTGACCGGCAACGGCGTCGAGGCTCTGGAAGCGCTGGACAAGGCGGAGTTCGACGCCGTTCTCATGGACATTCAAATGCCACGCATGGGCGGACTCGAAACGACCGCCGAAATTCGACGTCGTGAAAACGGCACTCCGCGCCACTTACCCATCATCGCCATGACCGCGCACGCGATGAAAGGCGACCGCGAAACCTGTCTCGCCGCCGGCATGGATGCGTACCTCTCGAAACCGATCCTCGCCGAAGAACTGTACCGTACGCTCGAATCGTTCGCGGTCGGCGACAGTGGACGAATGGAGGGGGTCAGCTCTCCGGACGAACGGAACACGGAAGTTGAGATTCATGTCGCTCCCGAACTTGGAATTCTGATGTCCTCCGCTCGCCTAACTTCACACATCGACTGGGACACCGCGTTGCGCAGCGCGGCTGGCGATCACGAACTGCTGCGCGAACTCATCACGGTCTTTCTCGAAACGTTGCCACAATGGCTGGTCGACCTGCACCAAGCCATCGAGTCCCAAGATCAACCACTCGCAAAGCGATTGGCCCACACCCTCAAAGGCTCGCTCCGCCAGTTCGGTGCGCTCTCCGCGGAGACCGCGCAAGCCTTGGAAACTGCCGCCGAAAACAGCCAATTCCCCGAAGCAACCGCGACGTTCGCCGTTCTGAAAGCCGAGCTCGAACGATTGCGTCCGCACCTAGCCGCAAGGCAATAAGAACCTGCCCAAGCAAAACCTTGTGATTTGTCTGAAATCAGCCGGAACGCGCTAGCGTCCGGTTTTGCGTCTCCAACTGAACCGGACGCTAGCGCGTTCCGGCTGATCAGCACGATGGATCAGTCCGAAGCTACCCAGCCCACATCACAGGCCGATACCCTCTGCCGACACTCTCTGTTGAACCTCTTGAATGCTGCACACCGCCGTGGAAACAACGCCCGCCAACACCGCTTCGCCGCTGGAAAGTTCGCCCGCTCTGCAAGGCGAGCGGCTCAGCTTCACTGGCACGCTCGCGTCGATGACGCATCGCCAAGCGATGGACTTGGCCGAGCAACATGGCGGCGTGACCACGCACAGCGTCAGCAAACAAACCTCGATGCTGGTCGTCGGCGAAGAAGGCTGGCCATTGGAACCGGACGGCAATCCGTCGGTCAAACTGCGAGAAGTCACGGAATGGCGACAGCAGGGTCTCGACATCAAAGTCGTGCCGGAGTCCGAATGGCTGCACCTGCTGGGACTCGAAGAGCGGCGGCGCGACGTGCATCGTCTGCTGACCCCCGCGATGCTCAGCCAATCGCTGAACGTCTCGGTCGGACTCATCCGGCATTGGGAGCGGATCGGTCTCATCAAGCCGGTGAAGAAAGTTTTTCGCCTGCCGTACTTCGACTTTCAAGAAGTCGCCTGCGTGCGCCGCCTGTCCGAACTGCTGCAAGCCGGAGTCTCACAGCACGAACTCGAAGCCAACCTGACCCGCTTGCAGTCGATGCTGCCCGGCACCGAACGCTCGCTCGCGCAACTGACGCTACTGGCCCGCGATCATCACGTCCTCATTCGCGACGAAGCCGGAATCCTCGAACCGATCTCTGGCCAACGGCTGTTCGATTTCGACCCTGATTCCGTTGCCGCCAGTCTTCTCCCTCTCCCCTTGGGAGAGGGCCGGGGTGAGGGACCGAAGTTGTTAGAGCGTTCATCGTCGGCTCAGCACACCGACTGGCTCGAACGCGGCAGCCACCTGCTCGAAGAAGCCCGCATCACCGACGCCGTCGAAGCCTACCGCTGCGCGCTGCTGTCCGAGCCGACGAACCCCGAGACTCACTTCCATCTCGCCGAAGCGTTGTATCGCAGCGGCAACCTCGCCGGAGCCTTCGAGCGATTTCACGTCGCGGTCGAATTGGACCAGCAATACCTCGAAGCCTGGACACAACTCGGCTGCGTCGCGGCCGAGTTGGGACAAACGCAATCCGCCCTCGACGCCTTCGACATCGCGCTGCAATCGCACGCCGACTACCCCGACGCCCACTTCCACAAAGCCGAGCTGCTGCAACGGCTGAACCGTTCCGCCGAAGCTGTTCCACACTGGCAAGCCTACCTCGCCCAAGACCAACGCGGCCCGTGGGCCGATGTGGCGCGGCAACGGCTCGAAGTCGCCGAGTCACTCCGTGACTTGAAAATTCCGGTCACGGAGTGACCGGTCTACTTTAGAAATCGGCGACCGGTTCGTTTCCCGCACGGGTTGCCAGCGACTTGTAGACCTTCTCGTCGATGTTGGTCGTGATCATCCGGACGCGGCCGTCGCCCAGCAAAAAGTGGCCGCCGGTCGCGTGATGGCTGCTGAAGTCATCGAAGTGACCTGCCGGACTATTCGGTGTGTGATCCGCCGAGCCGAGGATGCGCGGGAAGTGCTCCTCGCCCGTCGGAATGATGCCAACCCATGTCGAATGCCAGCCGTCGGCGGGCTTGGTCTTGCGCTCGCCGACGAAGAGCGTGGAACTCGTCCCATCGGAGATCTGTGCCAGGCGGACGGGTTGATTATGGAAGAAGACCCCATCGCTGGCGCAGCTTTGTCCGACCGGCACAGACTCGCAGTCGTCAAGCTCGTCCGTTCCGAATGAGCCGATGTAGTTCGCCGTCGGTAATTGGAGCAGCGGGTTGCCGGTGTTCTCGTCGTTGATCGTCCAAAACTCGCCGGACGGGTCTGAGGGGCAACGAAACATGGGCAACGAATTTCCTAGCACCGCGGCATTCGCCGAATCTTCCACCGGCAGTTTGAAGTTGATCTGGTGATACAAGCTCTGCTGATCCATGCGATGCAACAATTTGCTCGCCCAACCCCAACCGTTGATGCCATGCGTGTCCTGCTGGCCAGAGGTCACTCCGATCCAGCCCGGCGGAAAGCACTGACTGGTTTCATGATAATTGTGCAGCGCGATGCCAATCTGCTTGAGATTGTTGACGCATTGCGATTTGCGAGCCGCCTCGCGAGCGGCCTGCACAGCGGGCAACAGCAGCGCGACCAGGATCGCGATGATCGCGATCACCACCAACAGCTCGATCAGCGTGAAGCCGCGAGCCACAGCGCGGCGACAGTTTGTCGCCGGAGGAAAATGAACCGACATGAAAACTCCTTGTCGAAAATCGTGGTCGGCGGCGGAGGCAGACCACACGGCATTCGCGAACTGAAATCGCAAAATGCAGGCGGACTCACTCAACGCCAAGCGACCGCGAGAAAACCTGAGTGAGAAGTGCGCAGGCCAACACCCGCGACACGACAGCCGAAAAAGCTCATCAACCACGCAACGGTGGCGACTCAGGCCAAGGCAGGAGGGCCGCGAGCGGGCGGCAGATTGAACAGAGCGGCAACCGCGACAATTCGCGGTGTTTCCGGCCGAAATTCCAAAACCACGTCGAGCAAAGGCAGCTCAACGATGCTGGGGGGCAGCGGATGCTCCAACAGGAAATGGCACAACGAGCAATCGTCGTGCGAGTGCGGCAGCGGCGGATGCTGGTGTTCTGGAACTTCCGGTTTTGTGTCCGGCTTCGTGTGATGGTGATGATGCTTGCAGCCGGCATGTTCATGCTTGGCAGGCTGCGACTGAGCCGAGCAGTTCGCGTGCTCATGGCCCGCGTGTTCGTGCGTGTGAACGATCGCCGCCGTAGACGAGACCAGCAGCGAACACGCTGCCAGCCACGCCACCAAGCATCGTCCCCAACGGTCAAACACGATTCATCACCCCTCGTGGGGCACGTTTTCAACGTGCCCGTCATTTTCATCGGAACGCGACTCGAAGGCAGGTTGAAAACCTGCCCCACGGAACGGCGACAGTACGCCACCGATCCGCATTCTGTTGGTTCCTCTGAACTCCAGCAAGACGTCTCCGGTCTTTTGCGGAATCTTCACGATCCCGTTAGCGTGACTGGCTCGCGTGCCAACATCCAATACTCGCTGACCGCCAGCGACGTGACTGACCTCCACGAGAATGGCCTCACCGATGACCGAACCACCGACTTCCGGTGTCTCTGCGCCGTCCGCCAGCGGACGAGACTCCCGCGGACAATTGCCTCCCTGGGAAGTGGCAGAGCTTCCCGAACCGCTTCCGTTTTCCGTGCGCAATGCGTTCAAGATCATCGGGCCGGGCGCGATTATGCTGGCCGCGTCCATCGGCGGCGGTGAGTGGCTGAGCGGGCCGGCGACCGTCACCAAACACGGCCCCGGAGTACTGTGGATCGCAACGGTCGCCATCGTGTTGCAATTGATCTTCAACCTCGAGGGGATTCGCTACACGCTGTACACCGGCGAACCAGCGATCTCCGGCATCATGCGGTTGAAACCCGGCTGCCGCTTTTGGGGTGGGGCGTATGTCTTGCTGACAGCGATGCAGCTTGGAGTCCCTGCGCTCGCTCCGGCGGCGGCAGTGACGGTCTTCGGAATGATGCAAAATCGAGTGCCAATCGCACCGCCGTCGGATGACGAGTGGCAGGACGTCGCTCACGCGGGGGCCGTCGAAGCGGAAGCCCTGCTGCAAAAACAACAGGTGCAAGCGGCTTTGGATGTACGCTTCAATCTCAAGATCACCTACGGCATCATCGTCGTCACGCTGTTGATTCTGATGTTCGGCGGGACGATCGAGCGGATGCTGGAGTGGGCGTCGTGGTTCATGATCGCGTACATCTTCATTTTCCTGACCGCGGTCAATCTGTGGTTCGTGCCGGCCAAGATTTGGGGCAGCACGCTGGCTGGCTTTTTTGAATTCGGATACTGGCCGACCGGTGTCGAGCCGCTGATGATCGCGACGTTCTTCGCAACGGCTGGCTCGGGTGGCATCGGCAACCTGACGATCACGAATTGGATCCGCGACAAAGGCTTCGGCATGGGGGGAGTGGTCGGTGCGATCCCCAGCGCGGTCGGAGCCAAACAGGTGCATCTCTCGCACGTCGGCAAAGTGTTCGCGATCACGGCGGACAACATGCGCCGCTGGCGAATCTGGTGGCGCTACGTCGTGATCGATCAAGTCTGGCTGTGGGCGCTGGGTTGTTTCCTCGGCATGTTCCTGAACGTGAATCTCGCGCGAGCCATCATCCCGCAAGGGACGGACTTGTCGAAGATTGGAGCCGGCGCGTTTCAGGCACAGTACATGGCTCAGCACTTCTGGTCGGCGCTGTGGATTCTGGGGCTGCTCAATGGGTTCTGGATTCTGTTTTCGACACAGCTTGGCAACACCGACGTCTTGGTTCGCACGCTGACCGATACGCTCTGGACCGCCAGCCGCCGAGTTCGTTCGTGGCGAGACGGCTCGATCGCTCGTATTTACTACTCGCTGCTGTTCGTGTTCACGGCCTGGGGACTCATCGCCGTCCACTTCGGGACCGCGATGACGCTGTTTCAGTACCTCGGCACGATGGCGGGGATCGTGATGTCGATCGCCGGAGTGCAACTGTATTTCGTCAACACGCGGCTACTGCCACCGGAACTGCAACCAAGCTGGTGGCGAAAGGGAGCGCTGCTGTTGTGCTCGGCGGCCTACGGGGCGATGTCGATCTTTGCGATCACGAATGTCGTGCGAAAGTGGTTCGCGTGAAGTGCGACAGGGACGTAGACCGGACGCCTACGTCCGGTCTGCTCACTCCACCACTCGTGATCGGCTGCGCCGCAAAAGGTGACCGGACGTAGGCGTCCGGTCTACTCACGCAAGCCGTAGCCATTCGAGCAACTGCGTCTGCAACCAATCGCGTGAGTTGTTGGTCGCAAGGTAGCCGAGATGTCCGCCTCCCTCGGCGATGTGCAGTCGGACGTTGGCGGGCAGAGTCAGCCGCTCGAAGGACTCGACGGGAATCAACGGGTCATTGCGAGACGTCAGGACCAGCGTGGGGACTCGGATCGCCGCCAAGAATTGCTCCGAACTGCACTGCTGATAGTAGTCGTCCGCGTTGTGAAAGCCGGAACGCGGAGCCGTGAATTGATCGTCGAACTCGACCAGTCGGCGCGGCGTGCGAGCGAACGTCGGCGGCACGAAGTCCGAACGGTGCTGCTGGAGATCTCGCAAGCGTTGCAGCAGTTGCTTCACGAAGTAGGCGTCGTAGTGCCGTTGCGGCCAGCGCGACAGGCCGTAGGTGCAGCGAGCCAGGTCGATCGGCGGATTGATCGCCGCGGCTCGGACAATTTCAGGCGGCACTCGTCCCGGTGCCTCGCCCAGTAATTTCAAAACGATGTTGCCTCCCAGCGAGAATCCGAGCAGGGAGATCGGCGAACTGGGACACCAACCGCTGATCGCTCGCAAGACTTCGAGCACATCGTCCGAGCAACCGGCGTTGTACGGTTTAAGTGCCAAGCCAAATCCAGCTCCGCAACCACGCAGGTCCATGCGAAAGGTTCGCAGGCCGTTCGCGTTGAGCATCGCCGCTGTGCGCACCATGTACGAACTGCGATGACATCCGGCCAATCCATGCAGCATCACGGCAACCGGACCGGCGCTCGGCCAGTTCGTCGGGCAGTCGTCGTGAACGACCAGCGTGTCGCCGTCGGGCAGAGAGATGCGGCGGACGACGGCTCGTTCGTCGGGCAGGCGGCCAGGGAAGAACGCTCCCGCAAGCGTTTGGCGATGACCTCCCGACAAAGCCCAGGGAGATCGAAATGGCGGAATCGTGATCTGCGGCATGAGGCCGGTATTCGAGCGAGTTGCCGTTTGCCGTGCCACGCGGCCGACCAATGTTCAACCAGCAATCATCAGCACGACGCGCGAGCAAGTGGTTGTTCTCAAGCAAATACTCGCTCGCGCGTCGTGCTGGTGTCGCACGGCTGTCTTCCGATAGAGTCTGGTGCCGCTGATGGAGCGGCGAGTTGAACTGTTGAGGAGCGACGATGCGTGCGACGAAGTTGTGTTTCTGGCTGGCTCAATTGGCTGGCGTGGCTGCGACGATTTGGTTGCTGTGGGGCTCGGACATTCCGCTGGGTGTGCCGTCGGACAATTGGGTTTGGGATCGCATCACGTTCGATGCCGCCGAACTCAAGACAACCTCGCTGGGCTGGGTGGTCGCGGGGGTTGCGACGGTCGCCTATTTGGTCTTCTGCCTGTTCGCCGACCGCCGAGTCCTCGAGGCGAATCGTTGGGAGATGTCCGGCTGGCTCTCGGCGTTGGTCGTGGTCGGCGCGATTTGGCAGGGGGTCGTTCAAGAGTGCCCGCCGGACCCGAATCGGCTCAGCAAAACCGGCTGGGTGCTGTGGCTGCGCGGGTTTCAGGGCTACTACCTCGAAGCCAAAACGCGGGCGACTCAAGAGCCGGACTATCTCGCCAAGTACGCCGATCGGATGCGCGAAGGGGACGTGCTGCACTTCGGCACGCACCCGCCGGGATTCATTCAGCTCAACAAGATGGTCATTGGAATCGTCAGCCGCTCGCCGACGTTGCAAGGCTGGTTGCTGGATTATCAGCCGGAGTCGGTGCGCGCCGGCTTGGATGTGCTCGCGAAGAATTCCGCAGGCTCGGCAACTCCGCTGACCGATGTGGATCGCGCGGCGTTGTGGCTGATGGGAATGCTGACGTCGATCGCCGCGATGGTCACCGTCGTGCCTCTGTTCTGTCTGGTGCGCCGGACGTGCGGACGCGAGACCGCTTGGCGAATCGTCTGCTTCTGGCCGTTGATTCCGGCGTTGTCGGTGTTTCATCCGGTCTCGGATTTATGGCTGCCATTTTGGGGGGCGTTGTTCCTGGCGGTGTGGGGCCGAGCCTGGTCGCACCGTTCGTGGCCGAACGGATTGCTGGCCGGCATCGTGATGTCGATCGGAATGCGGTTGAGCCTCGCGATGTTGCCGGTCGCATTCCTTGCCGCGCTCTGGACGCTCGCCGATTTTCTGTTCGCTGAGTCCCCCGATCCGCTCACAACACGGCTCAAGCAACTCGTGGCCTGTGTGGCAGCGGCGCTCGGCAGCTTCGCCGCTCAAGTCGGACTGGCCTACTGGACGTCGTCGCTCGATCTGCCGGCCGTGTGGTTGCAGAACCTTCGCAATCATGCCGGCTTCTACGAACAGTACTCGCGGACGTACTCGTCGTGGCTGTTGGTCAATCCGATCGAACTCGCGCTGTCGATCGGGACTCCGATTTTTCTGTTCGCCGTCTCGACGTGGTTGAGCGGCACGAAAGGGAGCCTGCGCTCCGGCCGCGCGCTGGCGAGCTTTCGTCTGTGGTGCCTCGTGACGCTCGTCGTGTTGTGGCTGAGCGGCAAGAACTCCGGCGAGGCGGCGCGGTTGTGGATCTTCCTGATGCCCTGGCTGCTGTGGGTCTGCGGCCGAGAACCGGAAATCAGCGCCAAAATCGTCAACGGCCCCGGCCAAACGCTTCCAGAATACGCCGGCACCGCGGCTCGCGGCTGGATCTGCTTGCTGATCCTGCAAGCCATCGTCTGCACCGCGACCGTCAGCCGAGTCGATGCCTTTCACTTCCGGACGATCGCGCCAATCGATTCCGCGCCAGTGAATGGCAATTGATTCCGAGCAGTGAATTACCACAAAGGCACAAAGGCACGAAGAAGACAGGCGAAGCAATTTGTCTTCTTTGTGCCTTTGTGGTCAATCAATTCCCTTCCGTCTTTCACCGCGCCGTGGCCAACTTCGACCGATAAAACTCCAACGCCTCGCGGTACTCGGCCAGTTCGGCGTCGCTGAGCACGTCTTTGTTGCGAGCGATTTCTTCTTCGCAACGCTGGATCAAGTAGCGGACTTGATCGCGACGCGGCCGGATCGGCTTCCCAGGCACGTCGACGAAGACGGGGGCCGAATGAGCAAATCGGATGCGTCCGTTGGGCAACTTCTCAAAGCAACGCAGTGCCACCCAAGCCGACTCATTGCGTTTGTCGATCGAACTTTCGAACTCGGTCACGGGGCCGTCACGAAGACTTCGTTCCTGTTCACCTTTGACCGTGGTGACGACCTCTCCGTTGCGAATAATTTCCAGACGCTCGATCGGTTGGCTGCTGAACACTGCTCCGGATAAGAGCAATTCGTTGGGAGTCTCTGAAGTACGAAAGGTCAGCATCGGTCCGGTCGTCACAAAGCTGCGGCCCTCGTTCAATCGCATCTGCCACAAAGCGGGTGAGAATCCCTTCGGAGCAAACTCGTCGTCATCATCGCCAAGATTGACGTACACGCGGCTGAATCCGGCGGGGACGGGATGCACGCCGTTGGCGGTGCCGGCAGTGGGGCGCATTCGCAGGCCGCAGTTGAGCATCGCGTAGTACTGCTCCCAGCCGAAGTGCAGCCAGCCGAGTTCGGTGAAGCCCTCTTTGTCGGTCTCGATCCGCGGGTTGTCGCGCCAGTTGTTTTCGATGGTCCAGGACTTGAAGGCGAACTCGGTGCGCCAGATGTGATTGTTCGACAGCGGGTACAGGTCCGCTTTCATCACCGGCGCGATGATCGGCGTCCAGGCCCACGAGTGCTTTTCGAGATCGAGCAACCCGCCTTGCCGATGAGCCTCTTCGGCCACCGCCTTGAGCGGCGGGATACCGATCTTCAGCGGCTCCTTCTGGCCGAGAACCAGCACCGCTCCGAGTGTGTGACGCTTCGGACCGACCGAGAAGATTTCGTACTCGGTGTTGAACGGCACGATGGCGTGCGTCGGATCGGCGAAGATCGGAGCGGTTGGGATCGGCTGCGGATCGACGCGGCCTTTCTCCGGCAACGTGTTCGTGACCGTGACCCACTGCGACATCGGATAAACCATGTTGAGGTCTTCGGCCAGCGCGACGTTCGATAGCTCGGAGATCGGCCGATGGACGTGCGTGTCGCCGGAGTACCAGCCACGCTCGGCCATGTTGATCCAACGCTGCAACTCGATCTTCACGTCAAGCGGCTGAGTGCCGACTTCGACCTCTTTCGTTGCGGTCAAATACTCCTTGCCTCGTTCGACGGTCAGCGTGTACTTGCCTGAAGGCAACTCGGCGACGAACGGATGAGCCGAGAGCGTCGTGTGCTTCTCGATGCTCTTCTCGCGTGCTCGGTCGTAAACAAGCGCCGAACCTTTCGCATCCGCCGACTTCGCGAAGAACCATTTCGTTCCGTCGGCCGACTGGATGTAAAGCCGAGCCGGCAGCAGTTGTCCGGATTCGGCATCGCGAATCTCGCCGCGTAGCGGGACGGCGGGCAGGTCCGCCGAAATGGTGCGGCCCACCAAGCATAGAACGATCAGCACGGCAAGTTTTCGGCGATGAGTCATGGCCTGTCTTTCCATTCCAAGAGTACGACGCGGCATTCCCCCCACTGGGCTTGTCCCAGTGGCTTGCGGGATTCTGCACTACTACTTCGACGGAGTAGTGCAAAATCCTGGAACCACCGGGACAAGCCCGGTGGGGCTTCCTCTTTCCTGTCTTCGATACCACTCAAAGGCAATGCGGAACGGCGGTGAGAATTGCTCCGGTGCCCGTGCGAGCCACTCGTCGATCTTGGTCAATTCGTAGAACGCGCCGCCTGCGATCTCGCCGGGATCGAACTGCGGCGGCATGTCCGTCACGGTGCGATACAACACCGTGAATTCATTGGCCGTCTCATGCCCGGCAGGGAACTTCGCCAGCCGTTCGATTGGCGAGGTCAATCCGAGTTCCTCCTGCATCTCGCGCGGAGCGGTCTCGTCGTAATCTTCACCGGCCGTGACATGCCCCGACGCTGACGATGTGTAGCACAGCGGATACTCGTCTTTCGTCGCCGACCGCTGCTGCAACAGCAATCTTCCTCGCGAATCGAAGACGAAGATCGAGACCGCTCGGTGCAGCAGCTTGCGACGATGAACCTCGGATCGAGCCATCTGGCCGATCACTCGGTCTTGGTCATCCACGATGTCAAAGAGTTCTTCAGGCATGAGAGTGTGGGGGGAGCGGGGGACGTCAGTCCTCCGAGCTTTCAGTTGTTGCTTCGGAATCTCGGAGGATTGACATCCTCCGCTCGCCTTAGAGGACTTGTTCCAGCACGCCCGAATCGACGTAAATCGGCAGGTGCGGGTCGTAGTGGACGGCCAGTGCGATGGCGTCGCTGGGGCGGCTGTCGATTTCGATCACGTCGCCATCGCGACCGACTCGGATTTTTGCGAAATAGGTGTGCTCGCGCAGATCGCTGATGACGACACTCTGAGCTTCACCTCCGAGTGCTTCAATGGTGGCCTTGAGCAAGTCGTGAGTCAGCGGGCGCTGCGGGTACTCTTTTTTGATGCGGCGGTCGATACTGGTCGCCTCGAACAGGCCGATCAGGATCGGAAACATCCGCTCCCCCTCGACCTCACGGAGGTAGATCACCTGCTGGTCGTTGAGTTCGCTGATAATGATGCGAGCAAGTTCCATCGGCACGAGCACGGGACACCTCTTGTGGTTGGTCAGCCGGCAAGATGCTTCCGGCTGGGCGAGCGGGATTATAGGAGTCGTCTCCGAAACGCGGCAGCGTCCTGCCTCGGACAATCAAGATGGTCCTGAACCGTTGATTGCCCGGCTTCGGAGCGACCGCTAGAGTTTGCTCGCGATCCAGCGGCGTAATTTCTTTTTTCATTTTCCGGTATCAAACTGGGCATTCGGAGTTTGGGTGGCTCATGAGCGACGACGTTAAGGCGACAGAGACGGCAGCACGGGAATCCATCGAGAAACTCAGCCAAGGCTATCGGAAAATTCGCGAGCAGATGTCGCAGGTCATCGTCGGGCAGAACGACGTCATCGACCAATTGCTCATCGCCCTGTTTAGCCGCGGACATTGTTTGCTGGAAGGTGTGCCGGGCCTCGCCAAGACGTTGATGATCAGCACGCTGGCCCGCTGCCTTTCGATGACGTTTGCACGCATTCAATTCACGCCCGACCTGATGCCTGCCGACATCACCGGCACCGAGGTCTTGCAAGAAAACAAAAGCACCGGTCAACGTGAATTCCGATTCATCCAAGGGCCTTTGTTTCACAACGTGATTCTGGCCGACGAAATCAATCGCACGCCACCGAAAACTCAAGCGGCGCTGTTGGAAGCCATGCAAGAACGGCAAGTCACCATCGGCCAAACTCGGCACATTCTGGCCGATCCGTTCTTCGTGCTCGCCACGCAGAACCCCATCGAGCAGGAAGGAACTTACGCTCTGCCGGAAGCTCAGCAAGACCGCTTCATGTTCAAGGTCCACGTCGGCTATCCGAACTTCGCCGAGGAAAAACAGATCGCGAAGCAGACGACCGGCATCCACAACGACACCGTCGAAGCCGTCCTCGACGATGACGACATCATCGAACTGCAACGCATCGTCCGCCAAGTGCCGGTGACCGATCACGTCGTCGAGTACGCCCTCGCCCTCGCACGTCAAACGCGAGTCCGCCAAGACGGCACGCCAACCTTCATCAACGAATGGCTGAGCTGGGGAGCCGGCCCGCGCGCCGTCCAATACTTGCTGCTCGGCGGCAAAACGCGAGCGTTGCTCAACGGCCGCACACACGTCAGCACCGATGACATCATCGCAATGGCCAAGCCGGTTCTTCGCCACCGCATCGTCCTGAACTTCGCCGCGGAATCCGAAGGCATCACCCCCGACCACGTCATCGACAAACTGATCGAAACCACCCCGGCCAAAGAAGGCGAACTCTCTCGCGACCCCCGCTTCCAAAAAATCTTCGCGGCCTGAGCCAAGTTCGTAGTCCCGCCTTCAGGCGTCCGGAGGCGCGTGATGCCCCAAGTCGTCGTACTCGCTGGATCGAACGGAGCCGGAAAGACCACGGCCTCACGGGCCGTGTTGCGTGAGGTTTTTCAAATCGGCACGTTCGTCAACGCTGACTTCATCGCCCAAGGCTTAAACGGCTTTGATCCGGAAACGGTCGCCCTTCAAGCGGGCCGATTGATGCTCCAGCGATTGCACGAACTGGCTGCGGAGCGACAGGACTTCGCCTTTGAAACGACGCTGTCCGGCAGGACATACGCGCCGTGGCTCCGCTCGTTGCGAGATGCCGACTACCGAGACGCTTTGCTTTACTATTGGCTGGAATCACCGGACTTGGCCGTCGCGAGAGTGGCCGCTCGCGTCCGTCGTGGTGGCCATCATGTGCCGGAAGCCACGATTCGCCAGCGATGGACGAGAAGTGTCGAACATCTCTTTCGGCTTTATTTGCCATTGGCGGATGACTGGTCGCTTTTCAACAATACGCACGATGGCGAACCGCGATTGGTGGCGATGGGGCATGGAGACATTGATGTCGAGGTCCATGACCCGGACAGTTGGAACCTCATCACGAAGGCCGCGAATCATGATCGACCGAGTTAGTAATCCCTCTGCTCCCATTTCGCCGCAGGCTCTTGAAGCGGCCGCTCAGCAAGCCGCTCGCGAAGCGGTTCTCGAACATGCTCGCTTGGGGTTTCCCGTCTGCGGCATGGAGAACGGTCAAGTCCGCTGGTACAGCCCGGAAGAAACGCTCGCTCGACACGAGCGAATCTCGCCGAAGAAGTCTTGAAGCAACACATTTGCATTGGTCGAAAGGTGCCGGCTCGTGGTGACCTCACACAAGCATCTGCGTCCTGAAGTCATCGCGCGAGTCGCTCGTCTGGAAATCCAGGCGCGGCAGATCGTCGAGGGCTTTTTGTCGGGCGGGCATCGCAGTCCGTATTTCGGGCAGTCGGTCGAATTCGTGCAACATCGCGAGTACGTCCCTGGTGACGACGTGCGACGCATTGACTGGAAGGTTTGGTCGAAGACCGACAAGGTTTATGTGAAGCTCTACGAGGAAGACACGAACCTGCGGACGACGCTGATCGTGGACCTCAGCGAGTCGATGCGGTTCGGCAGCGGAGCCGGACGCTCGCCACACGGGTTGACGACGAAGTACGACTACGCCTGCACGACGGCGGCGACGCTGGCGCATTTACTACTGCGGCAACAAGACTCGGTCGGGCTGGTGGCGTTCGACGAGGCGATCCGCACGCAAATCCCGCCGCACACCAAACGATCGCATCTCAACGACATCTTGCTGGCCCTCGAAGCCGAGGAGCCGAAGCAGAAGACCGACATCTTCGATGTGCTCCGCCACGTCGCCGAGGCTCAGGGCCGCCGAGGCATGATCGTGCTGATCTCTGATTTGCTCGTGCCGCGACCGGGGCTGTTCAAGGGACTGAAGTTGCTGCGGCATCGAGGTCACGACGTGCTTGTCTTTCACGTCCTCGATGACGAGGAACTCGACTTCAACTTCACCGGCACGACGAAGTTTGAGGGCATGGAAGAGTTCGGCGACGTGCTCTGCGATCCACGCTCGCTGCGTGAGGGCTACCTCGCCGCGATGCACTCGTACTTGGATGATCTCCGCCGCTTCTGCGCTCAGCAAACCATCGACTACCGCACGATTCGCACCAGCGAGCACATCGACGCCGTCCTGCTGGCCTACATGCACCATCGCATTGGAATGGTGCGGCACTGAGTTCGACTTTTGCACTTTATGTGGGCAAGGCGACCGTGTTTTCCAGAAGTTGTTGGATTTTTCGAGACCCTGGTCCTGCGAGTGCCAAGGTCAAAACCTGTTGCCGGATGCTGAGTCGGCGGAGTGTCGCGAGCATGTCGGCGA
>CAMDPK010000006.1 GCA_945904015.1 Candidatus Kuenenia stuttgartensis
CTGGTCCTGCGAGTGCCAAGGTCAAAACCTGTTGCCGGATGCTGAGTCGGCGGAGTGTCGCGAGCATGTCGGCGAATGAGGGTTCTGTTTTTGACGTGTACCAACGACACAATAACGGACGCCAAGATTGATGACCTTCTCGCGCGAACTACAACACGATCAAGCGGTACAACAACATGGCCAGCGGGGCCGTGCGTTCGACCGAGCGCCGCGTCCAGCCTTGCGGTTCCTCGAACTCCAGGTGTTGCTGACTGTCGTGGTTCGTGACTTCGATGCTCCAACGCATCGCGTACCAACCGAGGACTTGCTCGGCGGTCGCGTCCGAGCAGGTGGAAGAGAACACTTCTTGTCCGCGTCCCCTTTGAACGTGGCCCGGCGTCGCCGACACCGGGAGAGCGGGTTTCGACGAAACCCGCCTACACGATTTCGGCCGAGTTCCGCGCGACGGAACTTGATTTGCGCGTGCTGGCATCGCTCGGCACGTATCACGCCGAGAAGAAGCTGGCGGCCACGGAACTGGCGTTCTTTGAATTGACTCACGAAGCCGGACGACTGGCCCGCGCGCTGCCGCACGCTCGCGGCGCGGCGGCGGCTTGGGAAGAGATCGTGCGGCTGACGGAGGGGACGTATCACTCGAATCTCGTCTTCGGCTTTTCGCCGCAGCATGGCCGGAAGAATGGGCACCATCATTCGGGACATTGGAAAGACCGGCTGGCCGAAGTGCGCGAGGACGTGACCGTCTTGGAAAAGCTGGTGGCCGAACATCCCGATGCGAAACCACCGCGACGGTTTCCTGGCGAGCAACCGGCCGGGCCAGTGCCGAGCGTCAAGTCGGTGAGGATCAGCCGGAACGCGCTAGCGTCCGGTTCAACCGGGGCTAGCGCCCTGCGGCTCAGTGATGCGAACCACAAGGTCGGGACAGAGTCCCAACCTACGGAACTCGATCCGGCGGCGGATGCCACGTTCGTCGTTCAGCTCAGCAACGAATCGAATCTGCGATCGGTGGTGCTGCACTTCCGGCCGCTGAATCAGACGCTGGATTGGAAGCAGGTTACGCTGAAAAAGACGGCGGACGGGTCGTTTCAAGGCACCGTGTCGAGCAAAGACATCCTGTCACGCGACGACTTTCAGTACTGACGTAGGTTGGGACTCCGTCCCGACCGCTCAGAAACGAACCCCAAAGTCGGGACGGAGTCCCAATCTACGGAAGACGGCGGACGGGTCGTTTCAAGGCACGGTGTCGAGCAAAGACATCCTGTCGCGTGACGACTTTCAGTATTTCGTCGAAGTGCTGACGAGCGACGGTGGCCGCCGATTTCCGTCCTACCTCGACGGCCAACCCTACTTCGTCGCGCGAGTGCGTCGTCCTTAGTTCGACGGCTACCCGCTCAATCCAGCACGATGTCAGCGACCTTCGGAAGTCGCAACAACTCTCGCGCCCGGCGGATCACCGTCTCAATCCGGACACGGAAGCCGGGTATGTCCTCAAGTGCTATCGAATACTCCCGAGCGAGCGATGCCGCCGCCTGTGCCCAATCTCGTTGGTCATCGGTGCCGGCGACTTCGCCGAAAAAGCGGCGAGCCTGAGTCGTGTCACCCGCAAGTCCGCACGCTACACCTGCGTGGAAGTTGTCCCAAAATCCCATCGGCGACTTCGAGGCCAATTGTTCGGCGGCGGACTGCACCGAAATGAAGCGTGACCGAAGGCGAGCGACCTCCTCTGCTGCGCGCTGGGCCAAGTTCTCGGCGATTGGTGCAAACTGTGCTTCATCCTTATATGGGGCGAAGTTCTCGACACGCGAACCGTAGTCGAAGGAGAAGTAATCCTTCTCGGACCACAACCACATCGCCCCGACGTTCAAGTGGCTGCCCTTGCTCCAACTGGAGGGCTGGAACTCTACGACGACAACCCACCACTCGTGATCGTCCAGCCACAGCCGACTGCGACCTCGCTGCTGGACTCCGAGAGGACGAAGGATGCGCCGCGCTGCTGCGGTCAGCAACTGTGTGTGGGGTGGCTGAGCCACGACGAACCTTAGTGACGCCTCTGCCGTCGAACAGTTAAGTGAACCGCGCGTGACCTAACACGACAGGAACATGCGGCGAGCCACTTGGAAATCGGGGTGTGAGCATCTACGTTTTCCCACCAAATGCAAGCCAACGAGTTCTGAGAGTTGTTCGCTCTGAATTCGCGAGAGGCCGCGCGAGCCGAGGCTGGCAAGAATAATTGAGCGGGCGAGTTCATCGTTCTGGCATTCCTCTTTCTGTCGAACTTGGGAGCACTCGTCATGGTTCAGCGATGGTGGGTTCTGGGTTGTGCGTTGACGATTTTCTGCGTGGAGACTTCCACCTCTCACGCTCAAAAGGCCGCGGCGAGGAAGCCTGCCGCGAAGAAGGAAGCTCCGCCGCCACTAATATTCCCGCCGACGTTGCCCAACGGCGAACGAGTCGTCACCGACAAGAGCGAGGCGTTTCTCAAGCCGACCGAGACGATTGGCAAGGACATCGCGATTGCCAAGACGCCGCCGACGGTCGATTTCCTCTACTTCCCTCGGCAGGACTACGAGGGGAAGCCGTGGTCGAATTGGGGGGACAGCCTGGCGATCAACGGCAAGTATTACGCGTCGATCGGCGACCATTATTCGCAGTTGACGTCCAAGGGCGATCCGAATTTGATCGGCAATGCCTTCGTGTATGAGTACGACCCGGAGAAAAAAACGTTTCGCGAGTTGGTCGAAGTTCGCAAGCTGCTCAACATGCCGGAGGGGCATTACGTCCCGGCGAAGATTCACGGGCGGCTCGACATGGATGACGAGGGCTGGCTGTATTTCTCGACGCACCGCGGTTCCACGACCGTGACCGTGGACAAGTTCCACTACAAAGGGGACTGGATCATTCGCGTGCATCCGGCGGACAGCCGCGCGGAAGTCATCGCACAAGGCCCGGTGCCGAAGCACTGCATCCCGAACAGCGTGCTCGATCCGAAGCGGAAGATTTTCTATGGCGGCACCGCGGCCGGAGAGAAATCCGACGGCGGCAGCGTGCGGTTCTTCGCCTACGACGTCAACAAGAAGAAAGTCCTCTTCGACGGGCCGGACGGCCCCGCTCGGTACATGATCTTCGCCAAGTCCACTGGCAAGATTTATTACACGCCCGGCAAGGAAGACATGGTCGGTAAGTTGGTGCGCTTTGATCCCGACAACCCCGGCCCGCCAACGCCGATCAACGCGGAACTCGGCTTGCGAGCCGCTACGCAAGAGACGCCGCAAGGGATCGTCTTCACGGTCTCGAAGGGAGGCCGCACGGGCGAGTCGTTGCTGTTCGCGTTCGACACGAAGACCGAGTACGTCACGGAGCTTGGTCCCGCGCAGGTCGGCTCGATGAACTACATCACGACGATCGATGCCGATCCGACCGGCCGGTATCTCTACTACATCCCCGGCGCTCACGGCGGCAGCGAGAAAGATGGCAGCGCGGTCATCCAGTTCGACGTGAAGACCAAGACACGGAAAGTGATCGCGTTCCTGCATCCGCTCTATCAAGAGAAATACGGCGTCACGCTGGCCGGGACATTCAGCTCGGCAGTCGATCCCGACGGCAGCAAGCTCTACATCAATTGGAACTCCAATCGCGGCGGCAAAGTTTGGGACTGCTGTGCTCTGACCGTGATTCACATTCCCGAATCGGAGCGACGGCCGTGATTCGCTGGTCCTGCCGGACAAACAACTGAGGAGATTTGCGATGCGACGAGCAATGTTGTGCGTGGCGATTTGGGTTTCGTTGTTGGCAGAGTTCGCGGTCAGTGCCGATCCGCCGTTTGTGTTTCGTGATGTCGGCGATGAAACCGGACTCTTTCCACATGTCGCCGGCATTCGTGGTCACGGGGCGGCATGGGGGGACGTGGATGGCGATGGTTGGTCCGATCTGTTTGTGGCCACGTTTCACAACGCCGGATCAAAGCCGAGCCTGTTCGTGCGGAATGAAAAAGGAAAGTTCCGGCTCGATCCGCAAGAGCACTTACACACATCGGGCATGGGGAGCGGCGCGTTGTTTGCCGACTTCACGAACAGCGGGCGTCTGGACTTGTACGTCTCGAATTGTGCTCACGGAAAGAAGGGCGATCCGGCGTTCTCGGCTCCGAACGTGTTCTTTCGCAACGACGGCGGCGGAAAATTCACCGACATCTCGCAGGAGAGCGGGACATGTCCGCCACTTTACGAAGGCCGCGGCGTTGCGGCACTCGACTTCGACGGTGACGGACTGCTCGATCTGCTGACGTGCGAGCAATACTACTCGCCGAAGGTGAAGGTCGGCCCGGTGCTGTATCGCAACAAAGGCGGGCATCGTTTTGAGAATGTCTCAGAAGCGGTGGGTCTGCCAGTGGGGTTCGGCGGCCTGTGTGCGCTCGCGACGGATTTCAACGCCGATGGCTTGCCGGATATTTTTCTCACGAGCGGCGCGGGAGAGCATCGGCTGTATTTGAACGACGGTCGCGGCCAGTTCCGCGAGGCGACCGGCGCGAGCGAGGTCTTGCGTTGGTCGAATGCGAAAGGGGAAGACACTCCGGCCGGAGCGTGTGTCACCGATGTGAATCGCGACGGTCTGCCGGACATCGTCATCGGACATCACTTCAAGACGCCGTGGATTTCTCCGATCCCGATTCGGCTGTACTTGAATCGTGGTGTGAAGAACGGCGAGCCGACCTTCGAGGACATTTCCGACGCGGCCGGTTTAGGTCCGCTGTTGATGAAGGCTCCACACGTCGAACTGCAAGACTTCGACAACGATGGCTGGCCTGACATTTTGGTGAGCATCGTGAAGTTCAAGGACGGCCAACCGCATCCGCTGATCTACAAGAATCTCGGTGTGCGAGATGGCCTGCCGCGGTTCAAAGAAGAGGTCTGGGCAATCAATGATTTTCCGGATGACGAGGATCGCAAACAGAAAAGCTCCGGCAAGCTGTTCGCCAAGATGCTGGAAGAACACAAGTTCGTTTACATGGCTCCTGGCCCGACGTGCGACTTCGACCGCGACGGGCGTCTGGACATGTTCCTGCCGAACTGGTGGATCGAGTCCCGCTCACTGCTGCTCCGCAACGAGACGCCCGGCGGCAACTGGTTACAGGTCAGCGTTGAGGGCAAGAGCGGCGTCAATCGGATGGGAGTCGGGGGCAAGGTGCATGTCTACCCGGCAGGGAAGCGGGACATGGCATCACGCATCGGCTTGCGAGAAATCTGCATCGGCTACGGATACTGCTCCGGGCAAGAGGCGGTCGCGCACTTCGGCTTGGGCAAGGCCGAGCGAGTCGATGTCGAAGTGGAGCTCCCGCACGGCAAAGGCAAGTTGACGAAGACCGATGTTTTGGCCAATCAGCGGATCGTTCTGAAGCCATGAAGACGGGCCCGGTCAAACCCGTGAATCGCCGAAAATGCCGTCTTGTCCCGTTTCGGGGATCGAACTAGAGTGCAAAGCGTGGATTTTGAGGCATTTCCTCCGCTTTCAACGACGGTTCCTCCATCGTGGCACTCACGGAAATCGACCGCACTCTGCTGAAACGCTGCCTCTCCGAAGAACCCGGAGCGTGGAAGGATTTCGTCGACCGCTTCATTGGGCTGTTCGTGCATGTGATCAATCACACGGCTCATTCGCGCAGCGTGCCGTTGTCGGCCGATGACGTCGAAGATTTGTGTGCCGAGGTCTTCGTCACTCTGCTGTCAAACAACTATGGAGCACTGCGGCAGTTTCGAGGCAAGAGTTCGCTGGCGACGTACCTCACCGTGATTGCCCGACGGATTGTCGTGAAAGAAATCACGCAGCGGCGTTTGTCCGAAGCGCTCGGACATGTGCCGGCTCATGGTTCCTCGCTGGACGCGGCGGGTGTTGGAGCAACGGAATCTCAACGGATCGAAGATCGCGAAGAGGTCACTCGGCTGCTGCGCGTTCTGCCGCCGCGCGAAGCGGATGTGATCCGGCAGTTTCACCTCGAAGGCAAGTCGTATCGTGAGATCAGCGCGTCGCTGGGCATCCCCGAAAACTCAATCGGCCCGACTCTGAACCGCGCACTCGATCGGATGCGGCAGCGGACGTGACGCCTTCGCCGAATTCTTGAAACAAGCTTCCCTCTGATGAGCTCGACTTACGCCGCCTGTGCCGAACACGTCCGACGATTGCATTCGGCCGCGCGGCAGTTGGAAGTTCAGAGCCGTTTGTTGCAACTGCCGCCGCTGGCCGGACGTGAGTGGTTTGAGTTGCTCGAACGCAAGCTGCTGCCGCAAATGACCGACGACGCGTTTCTCGTCGTTGCGGTCGTCGGCGGAACCAACATCGGCAAGAGCGTGATCTTCAACCACCTCGCCGGTTGTCGAGCCAGTGCGACGTCGCCGTTCGCGTCGGGCACGAAACATCCCGTGTGTCTCGTGCCTCCTGGTTTCGCAGAGCGACACGACCTCCCTTCGATCTTTCGTGGCTTCGATTTGCATGAGTGGTCGCAGGCTGACGCGGCTCTCGAAGATCACCCGGAACATCGCCTGTTCTGGAGGACCAGCGATGCGACACCGTCGAACTTGCTGATCCTCGATACTCCCGATATCGACGGCGACGTGCGCGTGAATTGGGAACGAGCCGACAATATCCGCCGATGTGCCGATGTGCTGGTCGCGGTGCTCACGCAACAGAAATACAACGACGCGGCCGTCAAACAATTCTTCCGCAAGGCGGCCGAAGAAGACAAAGCGGTGCTGATCGTCTTCAACCAAGTGCTGATGCCGGACGATGAAAACTTCTGGCCCATCTGGCTGCGCACGTTCTGCCAAGAAACTGGCGTGCAGCCGGAGTTCGTGTACCTAGCACCGGCCGACCGCCGTGCGGCGGAAGAGAATCGGTTGCCGTTCTACGTGGGGCAGGTTTCCAACCTGCCCGTCCTGTCCGGGCAGGTTGGAAACCTGCCCCACGAGACATGCAGCTTGAAAGACGACATCTCCGCCCTGCACTTTCGCGAGATCAAATTGCGGACGCTGCGCGGTTCGTTGCGATCCGTGCTTAACCCAGAGTCCGGCTTGCCGGCATATCTCACGGAAATTGAGCGGCGTAGTGCGGAGTTCAAATCCGCGTCCGATCTGCTTTCGACGCACCAACTGGCCGAGAGCAAAGATTGGCCTCCGATGCCGAATTCGGTGGTCGTTCAAGAAGTCCGACTGTGGTGGCAGCAGCAGCGTGAAGGTTGGACGAAAAAGGTTCACAACTTCTACAACGCAATTGGCAGCGGAATGCTCAAGCCGTTTGCGATGCTGCGAAATCACTGGCAGGGAGAACGCACACCGCCGCTCGAACAGTACCGGCAGCGCGAGTGGCAAACGATTCTCGACACCGTGGAATCGGTCTACGAGCGTCTGCGTTGGTTCGCCGAGTTGGGTAATCCGCTGTTGCAACCGCGCATTGAAAAATTGCTCGGCGGCAAGTCGCGTGTCGAGTTGCTTGAACTGCTGAAGACTCGGCACGACCTCACCGATCTGGAATATGAGATCCGCGAACTTGTCGGCATCGAGATGGAAGGGTTCCGGCAGGACAGTCCGCAATCCTTTCAGTTCATGAAATGGATCGACCACGGTGCGGCGGCGGTGCGGCCCGTGACCAGCGTCTGCTTGTTCGTCACCGGTTTCGGCCCTGCGGGGCACGCGGTCCATCAAGTCGCGGCGAGCACCGCGTTGCAGTTCGCGGTTGATATCGCGGGCGGCACGGTTTCGGCCGTCGCCGGAGAATCGGCGATCAGTGGGGCCGCAGCCACCAGCGCGGGATTCTTCGAGGCTCGGTTCCGGCGGCTGCACGCTCGGTTCGCGGCGAAACGAGCCAGTTGGCTGGCACGGATGCTCAAGGAACACCTCTTCGGCGATTTGCCGGACGAACTACAAATGGCGACCGCGGTTCCGCAATCGGAAACATTTCAAACAGTGCGTGAGACGATGGGCTTGCTGCAATCCAGCCTTTAGGCTGTTGCCGGCAACCGAGATGACTTCGATGACCGGCAGCAGCCGAAGCTCCAACGACTGAACTCGAACATGGCTGATTCTGAACTGGCACAACTCGAACTGTTCGCGGAGATCGACGAATTGGTCCGTCGACTGCGTGACTTCGTCGAAGCGGACTCGACCTGGGAGCCGCTCGGTCACTGCCGAGCGATCCTGCGTCGGCTACTTGGCCGAGTCGAGACGCTGCGAATTCGGTTGGAAGCTCCGTTAGTTGTGGCCACGTTCGGCGGCACCGGCGTCGGGAAGAGTTCGCTCGTCAACGCACTGGTCGGCCGCGATTGCACTCGCACTGGCCGTGAGCGACCAACCACAACGCTTCCGGTTTTGATCGCGAATCCGGACACGAATCTCGACTCGCTCGGACTACCGCTGCCGGAGTTTGAACTTGTTCGCATCGACTCGCCGATCTTGCGAGACATCGTCGTTGTCGATTGCCCGGACCCAGATACATCCGAAGGAGAAACTGCCGGATCGAATCTGGCGCGGTTGCGAAAGATGCTGCCGCACTGCGATGTGTTGCTGTTCGTTTCGACGCAACAGAAGTATCGCTCGGCCCGCGTCAGCGACGAATTGCAGCAGGCGGCCGAAGGTTGCCGACTGCTGTTCGTCCAAACGCACGCCGACCGCGACAGCGACATCCGCGAGGACTGGCGTCGGCAACTCGCCGAGAAGTACGCCGTGCCGGACGTCTTTTTCGTGGACTCCGTGCGAGCGTTGCAGGATCAACAAGTGGGGCGGCGACCGTCAGGCGACTTCGCCCGATTGCAAGATTTGTTGACCAGCCGCATCGCGTCGTCACAGCGCATTCAAGTGCGACGAGCGAATTTGCTGGACTTGATTCACACCGCGATCGCTCACTGCCGCGAGCATGTCGCTGCGAACCTGCCGGCGATCGAAAAACTTGAGACGGCCCTGGAGACGCAGCGACAGCGACTGCACGACGCGATGACCGCGCGGCTGAGGGATGAATTGGTCGCCAGCCAAGGATTATGGGAACGGCGACTGCTGACCGCAGTCACCGAACGTTGGGGCGTCAGTCCATTTTCGTCGATCCTGCGGGTCTATTCGGGCCTCGGCAACTTGATCGCATCGGCGACGCTGTGGCGAGCACGCTCGTCCGTGCAGATGGCGTTGATCGGTGTCGTGCAAGGGACTCGCTGGCTGTCGAGCAAACAACAGGAACGCGAAGCCGAATCCAGTCTGCAACGCGCCGCCAGTTCGCTCGGCCTGGAAGACGATTTGTTGCGTGAATCGCAATTGGTCCTGAGTGGTTTCCTGCGCGACGCGAAGCTGACGACGTTGTCGAGCAACTCAAAAACCGTGCAAGAACTGCGGCACGAAGCGGCTCGCGTTGAAGTTCAGTTTCTGGGCGATGCCGGCCAGCGCATCGACGGCATGGTGGAAGACGTTGCGAAGAGACGTTCGGGCAAACTGATTCGTGCGTGGTACGAAACGCTGTTGCTGTCGTTCATCGGCTTCGTCTTGTACCGCGTGCTGAAAAGCTTCTTCTACGACTCGATGTTCGCGGAAGACTTACGGCATGACCCGTATTTGTCGGGAGCGTTTTACATCAACGCTGGAGTGATCTTCCTGCTGTGGTCAACGCTACTGGTAATGATGTTCACTCGCCGTTTGCGTTGTGGATTGCAGCGGCAGGTCGATCAACTCGCGGCGGATTTGGCTCGGCAGCGGATCAGCGAGGGCTTGTTCCCGGCGTGGGAGGAAGCCTGCCGAGACATCCATTTGCACTGTGAAACGCTCGACGTCCTCGCGACAAATGCGAGTTCGGTTCGCGACCGGATCGCCACTCCGGTTCAATTCGGCGCGGCTAGGTGAAGCTCAATGGCTTGGACTACTTGCCGAACAACGGGCTGTTTTGACCGCCCGAAGTGGTTGGCTTGATCCGCTTGTTGCCATTGATCGCTCCCGAGACTTGGCCCGAGACCTTGTCCACCGGTGGTTCTCGTTCGCCGGCCTTCAGCTTGTATCCCTTTTCAGCTCCCGGCACGAACAATCGGCGTTGTGGCTGGTAGCCAATCCACGACAAGAAGTCGTTGAGGTTCACGACTCGCACACCTTGCTGTTTGGCTTCGTCACCGAGAATTTTTCGGTGCTTCAGAATCAGTCCGATGCGAGCCTTGTCTTCATCCTTGACTGCGAGTGCGATGTCAGGAATCTCGCCGATGACCAGGAACTTCGTGTTCACGTCGATGCCGGGCACGCCTTCGCCGTGGTCAATGAACTCGTTGGGAAACTTCATGTACCGGATCCGTTTGCCGTCGTCATCGACTTCGTTATCGATCGTGGCACCCGCTCCCGAGACCAGTTCATGCAGCTTCTGTCGGTCACTCTTGCCATCGCCATCGAGGTCGATGATGCCCACAAACGAAAAGTTCTCTTTGCGACCGGGGCTCCAAATTGGCGTGAAAATCGGGTCACCTTTGGCAATCGGCTGATAAAGATCGTCCTTGATGATGCGTGCTTCAGCGGTGTGTGCGTCAATGATGCGGGTGACTTCGATCGCCCCCTTGATGTCATTGCTGCCACGAGCCACTCCATTGTGATTCTTGGTGTAGATGCTGAAGGTCATTCTCTTCGGCAAGTTGTCTGCCTCACCGAGGTTGATCCAGACGCGGCCGTTTTGGTGATCGACCCAGCGAATCTCGCCGTCGGCGATCTCGAAGCTGGTCTTCTTAATTTCGTCGATCTCGTCAGACAGCTTGCCGTTGATGGCGGCGAGCTTAGAAATTTGGGCGTCAAGAGCTTTGACTTCGGCCGCCCGCGCAGCCTTTTCGTTTTCGAGTTCCGCAGCCGCCTCGTTCGCGGCGGTGGTAAGGTCGTCGATCCGCTTCTGCTTGGCGCGAACCTCTTCATCCTTGTTCTTGATGGAGACGCTCAGATCACCTTCAGCCTTCACACGGCCGGCATCTTGTGTATCGACCCGCACTTGATACTGCTTTTGGAGGTCGATGATCAGTTTCTGCGCTTCGTCTAGCTTGGCGCGGGCTTCGTCGCGTTCTTGTTCGCGCGCGGTGGATCGCTGAACCAGAGTGTTGATCGCGGCTTTGTGAGTTGGTTCGGCGACAGCCGCCTTGGCGATGTCGGCCAGGTTGCTGCCACGGACTTTGCTGACGTTCTGATCGTCGCCCAATCCATAATCATCACCGGGGTTGCCGGTCAACTTTTTGAGGTCTTCGAACTCCTCTCGCACTTTTCGTTCGAGCGCCTCGATCTTCTGGCGATCCGCGGTAGATTTGAGATTTTCCGTCGTCACCTGCCGGATGTTTTTCTGGTCCATGTAGACCAGCGTGCCGAAAACCACCCAACCCATCAACAACACGCCGACAGAGACTTGATATCCGATCGGCTTATTTTGCGGCGCAGCCATGACACACCTCTAAGAGAGAATGGAGTGACCGGATTATCGGAAACGGAACGAATCGACGTGACGCCGGAACTCTACCCGGCCGTTGAGCCGGGTCAAGACGCGGCCAGAAGTGCGATCGTAGCAGTCGATTCGGCCGGAGCGCGGAGCGAACGTGCGGTGCGTGGCGATTGTAGTGGGAGAGGAAACAGATTGGTGATTGGTGATTGGCTGTTGGTCATTGGTGATTTTGGAGGCGCACCGACTAGATTGCGGCTGAAATTCACCAATCTCCAATAGCCAATCACCAATGACCAATCCCACGCTGTTCCTCATCGACACCTTCTCCCTGTTGTTTCAGGTGTTCCACGCGATTCCTTCGATGACCAGTCCGAAGGGGCTGCCGTCGAACGCGGTCTTTGGTTTCACTCGTGATCTGTTCAACATTTTGCAGACTCAGCGACCGACGCACTGGCTGTGTGCGATGGACTCGCCGGGTCCGGGAACTCGCGAGGCTCTGTATCCCAAATACAAAGCCAATCGCACTGAGATGCCGGAAGACTTGCGGCCGCAGATCGAGATGGTGCAGCAGGTCATGGACGGCTTCGGCATCCCGAAGCTGCGTTGCGACGGCTGGGAAGCGGACGACGTGATCGCGACGCTGACTCGGCAAGCGGTCGAGCACGGCTTCGACGTCCGCATCGTCACCAACGACAAGGACGCTCGCCAACTGCTCGGCCCGCGCGTGCGGATTTTCAACGTTCGCAAGAACACCTGGATTGACGAATCCGATTTGAAGGCGGACTGGGGCATCCGCCCGGACCAAGCCATCGACTTCCAATCGTTGGTCGGCGACAGCGTGGACAACGTGCCGGGAGTACCACTGGTCGGTCCCAAAAAGGCGACCGCACTGCTGGAGCAATTCGGCTCGCTCGATGAGGTGCTGTTGAATGCTGACAAGGTTTCGGGAGACAAACTCAAATCGAATCTGAAAGAGTTCGCCGATCTCGCGCGTCTCAGCCGCACGTTGGTCACACTCAATCAGCATCTCGATTTGAAAATCGACTGGGACGCGATGCAGGTCGGCCGAGTCGATGTCGCTCGGTTGGCCGCTTTGTTCCAAGAGTTCGGCTTCCGCCGCTTCATCGACGACGCCAAGTCGCTACCGAGCGAGTTTAAGCTTGCCACACAGGACGATCCCACAACGACGTCTCAGCAAGCCAGCTTGTCGTTTGAGCCGACTCATCGCTGCGAGATCGTCGAGATCGACACTCAGCTCACGGCATTTATCAAGCAATTGCAGACGCAACGCGAGTTCTGCCTCGACGTGATCGCGTCATCGCCCAACCCCACGCAAGCCGACATCATCGCCCTCACGTTCGCGTGGGAAACTGGCAAGTCGTGGTTCATCCCAGTCTCCGAACCTGCCCCTCTCCCCTTGGGAGAGGGTGGCCGAAGGCCGGGTGAGGGTTCCGAGCAACAAATCGCCAACCCACTTCAAGCCTCACAACGCCGCCAACAATCGCTCTTCGATGACAACGTGGGGCAGGTTTCCAACCTGCCCGCGAGTTCCGGGCAGGTTGGAAACCTGCCCCACGATAAGACCTCGCATATTCTGCTCGCCCTTAAACCGATCCTCGAATCGCCCGACGTGCAAATCGCCAACCACGATCTCAAGTTCGACCTGTTGCTGCTGCACCGCGCCGGCATTCATGTGACCGGACTCGGCGTCGATCCGATGGTCACCAGCTATCTGCTCGAAGCCGGAGCACGCGGGCACGACCTTCCGGCTCTGGTCGAGAAACATCTCCAAAAGGCTTTACCGCCATTTGATCCCGCGCTGTTCGTGGACCAACCGCGTCTCGCTGATTGGGCTGCGGAACGAGCCGATGTGGCCTGGCAGTTGTCGCGTCAGCTCGCGGACGAATTGCGTCGCGAAGGCTTGTGGGACTTGTACTGGAACCTCGAACGTCCGCTGATCGGCGTCCTCGCCGAAATGGAAACGGCCGGCATTCGGGTCGATGTCGCAGAGTTGCGGCGGCAATCGGTCGAGATTTCACTGCGACTGACCGACCTCGTCGCCGAGATCCATCAAATTGCCGGCCACGAGTTCAATATCGACTCGCCGAAGCAACTCGCCAAGGTGCTGTTCGAGGAACTCAGCCTGCCGGTCATGAAGAAAACTAAGACTGGTCCCAGCACCGATCAGGACGTGTTGGAAAAGCTCGCGCTCGTGCATCCGCTGCCGGCGAAGATCATCGAGCATCGGCAACTCAGCAAGCTGAAGGGGACGTACCTCGATTCGCTGCCGGAGCTGGTCAATCCACAGACCGGCAAGATTCATGCTCGCTTCAATCAGGTCGTCGCCGCTACCGGCCGGCTCAGCAGCAGCGATCCGAACATCCAGAACATTCCGATCCGCACAACCGAGGGGCATCGCGTCCGCAAAGCGTTCATCCCCTCCGAACCGGGCTGGCGGTTCGTCTGTGCGGACTACTCGCAAATTGAGCTGCGAATTCTCGCGCACTTCTGCGGCGATCCCGTGCTTTGTGAAGCGTTTGAGAAGGGGATCGACATCCACACTTCGGTCGCCTGCGAAATCTTCAACGTCACGCCCGACGTGGTCAGCTCCGAGCAACGCCGCATCGCCAAAGCGGTCAACTTCGGAGTGCTCTACGGCCAGAGCGCCTTCGGTCTGTCCGAGGCGCTGCACATCGACCAAGACGAGGCCACACTATTCATCGACCAGTACTTCGCCAAGTACGCCGCCGTGGACGAGTACATCACGAGAACGCTGGCCGAAGTTGCTCACACTGGCTTTGCCACAACCATTCTCGGCCGACGACGAGCCATCAACGGCATCCGTCCGGAACGCAAACAACAACTCAATCTCTCCGAGCGGACCGCCATCAACACTGTGATCCAAGGCTCGGCTGCCGACCTCATCAAGCAAGCGATGCTTGGCGTCCACGACCGGCTCGGCAAGACTCGGCATCCCGGTCGCCTGCTTTTGCAAATTCACGACGAACTGGTTTTTGAGACTCCCGCCGACGAAGTCAAATCGCTCGCCGCATTGGTCCGCGAAGAAATGATCAGCGCCATGTCGCTGCGTGTGCCGCTCGCGGTGGATGTCTCCGCCGGCGAGAACTGGCAAGAGTTGGAGAATCTCTGAGCGGCTTCAAAACCGTAGCCACGTTCGCCAGAACGTGGGAAGGTTCGAAAACACTCCACGTTCTGGCGAACGTGGCTACGACGGAGTCGAGTTTAGAAATTGCTTCTCGCAAAAAGGACAAGCCATGAAGGAACACCTCATCACCGTCATCCTATCGGTCGCCACCACGTTGGGAGTCATGCAAGTCGGCACCGAGCGACCGAAAGTGCTCGAAGTCGATCGGTTGATCGTCCGCAAGGAATTGATCGTGTCCGACACCGGCCAGCCGTGGGAGGCTGGCTTTGAAGCTCATCAGATCCCGCGTGGCATCTACGCGCGTTCGCTGTGGGACGGCCCGGGCGGATTGTGGGTTCGCAGCCGGCTGATCAAAGGTGAGATCGACGATCCCTTTGACGACCGATTTCACGCTCTCGAAAAAGATGGCAGCCGACGCGGTTCGCCCGGCCACATTTCCTGGAACGTGTGGCTCGATGGAGCGTGGCGGCAAATGGCAATCATCCAAGGGGAAGGACTGGAGCATTCCGAAGTCCCGCAAAAGGAGTGGTCGGGGCTGACTCATCCAGGGCGAATTCGCTTTCAATCGTTCCGGCCCGGGCACGGCGAACCCCTGACCGACGCGATCATCGGCCAGGGCATGATGTCGCTCGGCGGCGGCGGCTACGGCGGCGGCGGACTGCCGTATCCCAGTGAGGTTCTGCAACTCTGGGGAGGTGAACTGCGGCAGGCGGAAATTCCCACCCCGGCGGCTCCCACCGTCTTGAAAGACGACGGCTCAGGTGAGCATCACTACACGATCATGGCCATCGGCGTCCAAGGCCGTCGCACGGCCGCCTCGCGAGTCACGAAAGCCGGAGGCTTCGCGAAGCTCCGCTGGGACAGTGTTCCCGGTGCTGATGCCTACGTCGTTGTCCGCGACGGAAAAGAAATCACCGGCCCACTGCGAATCGAAGGCTCGCAGAAGGAATGGACGGACAAGGCGGCGCAATGAGCCACTACGGCAGAAAAATTTGCTCTTCGGGCTGATCTTGTGGTTGCTGCTGTGGCTGCTGGGGTTGTTGCGGTCTTTGCGGCGGCGGTTTTTGTTGAGGCTTCGTGAAGATTTTCTGGAGTCGCTTTTGTAATTCGGTGGAGTTGATTTTGCCGTCGAGCTTCACAACCTGCACCGAGTTGGTCGGACGCGCGGCGCGATCAAGTTGGTCGATCAACTCAGAGATGTTCTCCAGCAGGCTTTCGGGAGCCGAGACGATGATCGTGTTGGAGATGTCATCGACTCCCAACGAGACTAAGCCTTTGAATTTGATCGGAGTTTCCTGCTTGGATTTGTCGTCGCTTTCGGCGTTGCCGTAGACGAAGGTGTAGTTGCGTTCGGGAGGCTTCTGCCCTTCTTTGCCTTGTTGATTGTTCTGGTACGCCTTGTCGTTGGTGGAGAGCAGGTCGCGGTACACGTCTTTGACCGCCTCGGCGAGGACGGTCGCCTTGGAGTACTTGAGCGTGAAGACTTGCGTCTTGCGAACTTGCTTGCCATCGGTGGCGAGTGGTTTATCGTAGATGTTGATCAACTCTTCGATGACCTTGAGCTGCGCCGCGTCAGCTCCTTGAACGATGATCGTGCCGCTGTCGGAATCAGAGATGAACTTCAGCGGCTTCTTTTTGGAGAGTCGGCGCGAGGAATCCTGATTCGAGTTGCTCTCCATTCGGCCGAAATACGGATTGAAACTGCTGGTAGGCTTCTTTTTGTCTTCCTCGAAGAAATCCTTGAGGCTGAGTTCGACGGAATACGCCCAGGTCGTCGAGTGCTTGAGGTAGAAGACTTTGTAGTCGCGTTTCGGCGGCGCGGCTTCTTGCAGCAACTCTTCGAGTTGGTCGAGAGCGTTCGTGTCCTGCGATTCGAGGATCAGCCGACCGTCGGGACCACGTCGGATGTGGATCGGGGCGTGGGGTAGGTTTTCAACCTGCCCGGCTCGCTTGCGATTTTCGATTCGATTTGAGGGGACTGTCGGCGGATCTTCAGCAGCGGGCAGGTTGGAAACCTGCCCCACGTCGTCAGCGATGGCCAGAAGCACTTCGCGAGCCTGCGATGGCATTGCGGCACGAGCAGATGGAACGGGCTTCTTCGGAGTCGCAGCCTTCGAACCTTTGGCCTTGGCCGCGGGCTTTTCTTTCGCGGGTTCGTTTCGAGGCGCGGAGGTCTCCGGCGACTCGGTCGGTTCGGCCTGTCGGGGTCGTCGCGACGGGCCAGCGTCCTCGATGATGAGTTCATTGGGACTGATGCCGGGCCAGATGCGGCGGATGCGTTCCAGTAATTGCTCGGCGTCATCCGCGTCGAGGTTGTCGAGATACCGCTGCGTGTTGCGATTTCCGCCGGGCGGAGCGATCTCGCCTAATTTCATCAGCAGGTTTTCGATCTCGCGAAGTTCGATCTCGTTGGCCCACAGCAGCAGGCGATTGTTCTCGACATCGGCATCGACTTTGAACTTGTCGCTGCTGTCGGTCTGCGACGATCGGCCGCCCATCATCGAGAAACCGTCGAAGTAACCGTAGTACGGATTTTGGCGGCCCTGGGTCTTCTCCTTTTCACCTCCGGCCATCATGAACTCGATCGTGCCGGCGACGTAATCGGCTCCGAGCTTGCGCAGCGGGATCACCTGAAACTTGCGGCCGGTGCCGTCGAGCTTTTCGACCAGCATCTTGATCGTCAGGTGATCAGCCAGCGAAGCGTACGCGATGATCGACTTGTTCTTGGTGTCGATTTGCAGCTTGGTGGTTGGATCGAGATTGCCAACTTCCTCCAGCAGATCGACCAGCGATTGCGGTTCGATGCCGCTGAGTCGATGGACCTGCATTCGCGAGAGATTCTGCAGCAGATGCTCGTGCGAGGATTGGACATCGAGCGTCTTCACGGCTTGCGAGACGATCGCCATTTTGTCGGGAGGCGCGGTCGCGAGAATGCTGTTCTCCCGCTCGTTGGCCAACAGCCTGACTTCGCCTGGTTTGGCACTGGCTCCGCCACCCGGCTTCGCTTGCCCTGCGGCCTGCTGCATTTGCTGCATCATCTGCTGCATTTGCTGCTGGAACTGCTGCATCATGTTGGGGTCCATGCCACCCCCCCCCGCCGCTGCTGCCGCTCCGTTTCTTCTGTGAGTTCGGTTTGTTGATGCCCAACAGGGTGTGCAATTGGTCGAGCACCTCGGTGGCTTTCGTGTGCTTGAGCTTGAACTCGCGGACGAGCTGCTCTTGCTTGCCGCCGGATTGCTCCTCCTGAATGACGGTCCAAACTTCGCGGAGGTTCTTGACCGAATCCATCGCCTCCAGCCGATTCGTGTTCGTCAGGTGCGTCAGCTTGCCGTTGGGACTGAGCATCGGCTTGAGTTCGGTCTCGGCCTGGTCGGCCAGCAGCCATGCCAGCGGAAACGACGTCTTCACGAAGTCGTGATCGGGAAGCGTCGCGAGATCGTCCGGCTCGACGCGCGGCACCATGCCCGGATTGATCTTGGTCACGTTGACCACCGAGATCGTCTCGCCGTGCGTGAGCATGGTGAAACCTCTCGACAGCAAGTGACGATTCAGCAAGTCGCGAGCTTCATCGATCGAGTAGCTCTGCTGCGTGACGAGGTTGAGGTAGTCGTTGGGCAGCTCTTGCCAGTCGAGACTCTTCTGCGAGGTCTCGCCCAGCCAATCGAGCACGTCCGGCCAAGGTTGCCCCTTGAGGTTGAACTTCACTTTGCCGTCCGCGTCCAGCTTGAGGTTCTTCAATTCGTCTGGGTTCGGTGGTGTCTGCGGTTTCGCCGGTCGAGTGGTCAGCGGTGACGGGCCGTCCTTTTTCTTCTCGCCCTCCTTCGGAGCGTTGGGATCGACTGGCTTCGCCGCGCCTGGAGGTGCATTGGGATTCGGCTGCCCCGGAACCACTGGTTGAGCTCCGGCGGGCGGAGCGTCGCCAACCACTTGGACGGCTCCGCCTTCGGTGCGAATGACTCGCTTCGCTTGCCAAGCCATCGCCGGCACTGAGGCAGCACTCGCTGCAAATAACGCCAAGAGCACGATTCGAATCGGTCGAGGAGCGCAGGTCATGAATAGCCCCAGTTCGCAGTGGCCGCAAGCGGCAAAACAACCATGACAACTTGTCTGGAATTATGCCCAAGCGATACGGAACAACGCAACACCTTGCTTGAGCGCAAGCGGCAGGGACACCGCTGTCGAACGAATCGTTCCGCAGAATCGGAAGGGTTGGATTTTCACGACACCGGATGACGTGACCGAAGACGAATCGTGCGAATTCCCGCAATCTCTGTCGCACAGTCACACCCTCCGCGATAGCTGCTGACGAGGACTCACAGCGGGGGCTGCGGTGACCTAAACCAAGGGACTCCCGCAGTTTCAGGAGCTTTTTGCAACCTCTCAGGAATCGGACATGCCAGCCAGCCATGTGGAAGAACCCGCGCTACTTCGACCGAATCGGCCCGCCAAGCCGACTCCGCGACCGGAGCGAATTCCAAAGTCAACGACCTCCGCTTGCGTCACTCAGCCAACCGCTCCGAAGAGCCAACCGGTCGCCGCGAAAAAAATCAGTCGCGGAGCTGGCTCGGACATTCACCGCCTGATCGGGCCGTTCTTGATCGAAAAGAAACTGGGCGTCGGCGGCATGGGGATCGTCTACAAGGCGAACTACACCAAGAACGGAGCCGAGGTCGCGGTCAAAGTGCTGCCGCTGGTTCTGTCCGCGAACAAGAAACTCGTCGATCGCTTCAACCGCGAGATGGCGATTCTGAAGAAACTGAAGCACCCGCGAATCGTGCAGTTCTACGGCGGCGGCGAACAAGACGGTCAGCATTTCTACGCGATGGAATTCATCGACGGCGGCACGCTGGCGGAGTTGCTCCAGGAAAAGGGCCGGCTGCCGTGGCAGCAGGTCATCGAGTTCGGCGTGCAAATTGCCGAAGCCCTCGAGCACGCGCACGATCACGGCATCGTGCATCGTGACCTCAAGCCGGCGAATTTGTTTCTCGGCCAAGACGGCAAGCTGCGGCTGGGAGATTTCGGAATCGCTCGCGACTCCGATGCGACCGCGCTGACCGCTGCCGGATCGACGGTCGGCACGCAAGCCTACATGGCTCCCGAGCAAATCACCGGCAAGCAACTGATTAGCAACAAGACCGACTTGTACGCACTGGGCTGCGTCATGTTCGAGATGCTCACCGGCCGCGTCCCGTTCAAAGGGGCCGCCTCGATGGAAGTGCTGCTCAAGCACATCAACGAGGCTCCGGCGAAAATCCGTACCGAGGTCATGGACTG
Organism: Candidatus Kuenenia stuttgartensis; assembly: GCA_945904015.1. Classification (GTDB taxonomy): domain Bacteria; phylum Planctomycetota; class Planctomycetia; order Planctomycetales; family Planctomycetaceae; genus SXKJ01. Next base: position 19,850 of record CAMDPK010000006.1, read on the forward strand.
TCCGGTGTTCCTCGAACAGGTCGTCCTGCAACTGCTCGAAAAATCGCCGGACAAACGCCCGCACGACGCGCTGATGGTGCAAATCGCCCTGGAGGAAGTCATCGAACGAGTCGCCGCCAAGACCAGCACGATGACGCAGATGACTGCAGGAGCCGGCCAAACCGCGATCGACATGTCGCAACTCTCCGATCCGGCCCAGTTGAAGAAACTGCTCGGCAAGAAAAAGAAGAAACGCAAAGCGACCGGCCCAATCTGGGAACGCGGTTGGTTTCTGGCAAGTTGCCTGGCCGTGATGCTCGGCGGCGTTGCGTGGTCGCTGATGCCGCCGTCCGAAGAAAAACTCTTCGCTCACGCGCTGCCGCTGATGCAAACCGACGACCCGGTCAAATGGCAAGAGGCCAACGATCGGTATCTGAAGTCGCTGCTGGAGCGTTTCCCGAATGGCCAGCACGCCGACGAGGCTCGCGACCTGATCGACAAGCTGGAGATGCACCGCACCGAACGGGGCATCGAAACCCGCCTGCGACTCGGCCAAGATCCGAAGCACGAAGCCGAGCGGCTATTCCTGCAAGCTCGCGAACTCGAACGCTTCGGCGATTATCTTTCCGCGCGCGAGCAATACCGCGCCCTGATCGACTTGCTCAAAGATCGCGAGCAAGACCGCTCGTACCGCAACCTCGCCAAACAGCAACTCGCGGTGTTGGAAAACGCCGGAGACGGCAACGTCGATCGCAAACAAATCGTAAACGACGCCCTAAAGAACGCGCGCGAACAGTTCCTCGGCGGCAAGACGCACGCCGCCGAGGAAACCTGGCGGAGCATCATCAAGCTCTACGACGGCAAAGCCGAATTCGCCGAAGAAGTCACCGAAGCCCGCGCCGGCCGAGCAGGCCGGTTGAACGAGTAACCCGAAGCGTCAGCGAGGGCGAACGCTAAACCGACGTGATTAGCGGCGAAGCGTTCTGGAGCGTTCGCCCTCGCTGACGCTTCGGGTTAGTTTGCAACCGAACTCGATCGAGTCATTCGCTGCTCGGCTGCGGAGGCTCGATCAGCCAAATTCGAGCGGTGGCAAAAGCCTCGTTGAAGGTTATGCGGTTCCCATTGTGGTCCGTGAACCACCAATCTCCGTCACGTCCACGAGGACGCCGTCGCGGAATGCCAGTTCCGTTGGTCGTCACGAGGAAAGGAATCTCCTTCGGCACAATGACGTGAACACGTCCACCCACGTCTTGAGTCAATTCTTCCAGGACGCCGTGCGGAAAATAAACGAATTCCCCAGCGGTTAGGGGATCGCGCGGCACTTCTGCGAAGTAGGTTGGAGTCAACTCGGCCAGCGACTCCGGGTAGCGTCCCTGCTCGCGGTGGAAATCGGCGAGTGCGAGCAGCAACATCGTGGCTCGGAACGACTCCGCTCGCTTCAAGAATTCGGATTTCACGATCACGGAGACTCTCCAATTCATGTTCGGTGGAACGAGTGTGGTTTCCAGGAGAACTCCCTCCACGGAATTTTGGAAGTTACCGAGAGCGAGCAGCTTCGCCCTCTCCTCCGGCTGCAAGAGTTCGGCGAGGACGGCCAAGTCCTGAGCGGATAGAAATTGAGAATTTGAAAAGTACGGGAGCGGGCTATTCGCCTTCAGAATCCGTCCCAGCAATTCCGCGCGCTCCAACGCGAGCGACGATTGCCAGCGAACGACGCGATCGGATCGCCAGCGTTCCCAGAACATCGTGCTCCAGACCGTCGACCACTTCCAGAACGTCTCAGCCGGCTCCCGACTTTGGACGGACCCGGCGTATCTCTTCCACGTTTCTCCGAGCTTCAGCCACTCTTGAGCTTGGAGGTACTCGTGATGCACCGCGCGCCGAATCGACGTGCGGTCAGCGGAGATCTCCTCCAGCTTGCGGATCGCAATGAGGATACGGTCGCGAGTTTGTTCTTTGTGCCGCCCCCATCTGGCGACGGTCGCCAACAACAACGATTCGTGAACGAACGATGACGACGTGTTGGCGAATAAATCACGAACCGGTGCGGCTCGCAAATTGGATCGTCTCAGCAATTCGAACGCGATCAGGATGTCGTCCCAGGTCGCGTCGAGGTCTCCACTTTTCAAAGAATGCTCCGCCTGCTGAATCATCAGCCACGGCAACGTTTCCGGGCGATTTGCCATCGAATCGTCATTGGAGCGAGGCGAGAGGTCGGCCTCGACCAGAGCCAGCGGCACCGGCGACTTGTCATGTGCCTCGCGCAACAACGGCACTACCGCGACATGCTGTTGCAGCCAGTCGCGATGAAATCCCTTGAACACTTCGGCATGACTTTGCGTATCGGTCCAATCCGGGTGTTCCTGTTTGAGCCGTTCGATGCGATCGCCGTAGGACTCCAACTGCCCTTCACCCCGTTCGATCTCCGTCATCGCTCTGCGGTAAATGTCGAGCGTTTCCTTCTCAGCCGGTGTGAGCCGAGCCAGCACGCGCGAGTCTTCGTCCCATTCCGCAGGCAAAGTCACCACTGGGATTTGCACGACGCGATACGTCGCGCACGTCACGAGCAAGAGACCGATGGGAACTCCAAGTCCCAGCCACAACCTCCGGCGAGCCGCTCGATCACGGCGTTCCTCGACCCAGTCGTTCGCCTTGAGCCACGTCACGAACAGCGCGATCACCGGCAACGAACCGACCGACCACCACGTCGGAGCCAGCCACGAAGTCATCAATCCGCCCCACATGCCGCCGAACACCGTCAACGCGATCCCCACGGCAATCGCCACCACCGAACTGCGAATCAACATGGCCGCGAATTGTCCGGCGGAATACGCAATCAACGGCACAACCCCCGCCAACATCACATCAAACGCCGCATGACCGGCTGAGTGCGGATACGCGACGTTTTCCAAATGCCGTTTCCACAACGTCCCGGCGCACATCAGCAGCACCGGCGGAATCCAAATCACTTGGCGACTCAGCCAGGCGAATCGCGGCGAACAACCTCGCTCGGTCAGGAAGCGAAACCGGCCGCCCCATTGCTCGGGCGCGAATGCAAACACACCAAAGAAGAAACTGCCGATGAACGACGGGAGCATCAACAGCTCCCATTCGCGAAAGTTTTTCAATCTGAGGAAATGAAATCCGTACCAAACCAAGAAGGCGATCATCACCCAGCGGCCGTCTCGCCAGCTCAACCACAACAGCCGCGACCAGCCAATCTGGCGCTGACCGAGATACGGCGGCAGTTCGGCATCCGCTGGATAGCTCGACACGGAGTCGCGCGTCAGTCGAATCCGCCAGCGCGGCAGCCGCAGCCGATCTTCAAACCACAGCTTGCCCAGCACGACATCGGCGGTCGTCAGCAGGACGAGAACTGCGAAACGACTCAACGTAAATCGAAAGTCTTCGTTGAGCAGATTGAAAACGTCGTTTCGACCGCTCGTGAAATACGGCAACACGACCTGAATCGTCAACGATTGCCACGCGATGGCGACGACCACGCCCCACAACGGCTGCCGCACCAACAGCGATGCGAAGACACTCCATGCGAAAATCTCTGCCATGTACAACAGGCCGTAGGTTCCAAACCAAGTGCTCTCATGCGGTGCATCCCACAGAAACACTCCGCGCGTCACCAGCCACAGAATGGCAGTCAGCAGCAAGCTGCTCGCAGCAGCGAAACCAATCTTCGCCCAGAACACTCGCGGCTGATTTGTCGGCAGCACTCGTTGAAAATCAAACACGCCGGTTTCGTGCTCGACCGAGAACATTGTCGCGCAGCAGCCCAGCAGATAGACAACCGAAGCGATGAAGCCAGTCGCCATCAACGAGTTAGCGATGCCTTCCGTCATTCCACCGGACGGCCGGAAACCGTCGTTGATCCAAATCAGTCCGAGTAAGCCGACCTGCATCAGCGGCGTCGCGATCAGCAACGCCAGCCACAGCGGCCGCTGAGTGCGGTATTCCTTCCAGACCAAGCGCCAGAATGGAGTGTCTGAGAACATGATGGTCTTTCCCTGGAGTGCGGCGGCTTGACGCAGCCCTCCATTCATTTGGAATGACGGCGTTGATTCGCCAGAAAACACTCTTTTGTCAGCCAACTTTCGCGACTGCGATTGTTGAACTTCAAAGGTCGCTATTTCAGATGAATGGAGGACGGTGTCGAGCCACCGCACTCCAGGATCACTGCATGTACGCAGTGAAAATTTCTTCGAGGTTCGGTTTACGGACGGCAACTTCCGCGACGGATTCGTTCAGCCGCAGAGTCTCGATGTCGGGCGGAGCAATTCCGCGAGTCAGAATTTGCCACTGTCTTGCCCGGCGCGATTGACGCAAAACTTCGCCGACTATTTCCGGCGGCTGAGCGAAACCCTCGGCGAGCGTCACGGTCAATTCGCTGATCTCGTCTTTCAGTCGTTCGAGCCGTTCGCACAGCAACAGCTTTCCGTGACGGAGGATCGCGACCATGTCAGCGACCCGCTCGACTTCGTGGATTTGGTGGCTCGACAGAAACACAGTCTTGCCGGTCGCGGTGCGGTCCACCATCCGTTCCAGAAACTCGCGCCGCACCATCGGGTCGAGTCCTGAAGTCGGCTCGTCGAGAATGAGCAACTCCGGGTCATGTCCCAGTGACAGCGCGAGTGCGACTTTCGCCTTCATGCCCTTCGACAACTCTTTGATCTTCCGCGTCGCCGGCAATTGGAATTGAGCGGCCAACTGCCGATACCTCGGCAAAAAACCGTCGCCGTAGAACCCGGACGTGTACCAGCCGATCTCGTCGACGGTCATCCATTCGTAGAGCGTCGGCTTCTCAAACACGCAGCCCGCTCGCTCGCGAATCTTCAGCCCGTCCCGCCGGCAGTCCAAACCGAGCACTTCGAGCTTCCCTTCATCGGGATGTCCCAAGCCGAGCAGTGCTCGAATGGCCGTCGTCTTGCCCGCTCCGTTCTCGCCGAGCAACGCGAACACCACGCCGCGCGGCACCTCGAACGAGACGCCGTCGAGTGCCACCTCGCGGCCAAACCGTTTCGTCACGTTCTCCAGCCGAATCACCGGAACATCCTCAGTTGCAGGCATGATTGATCCTTTTCGGGATTGGTCAGTCGTCCGTTGTCAGTCGGTCAAAACAACGGACGACGAACAACGGACAAAACTCATTTGCCTCTCAATTTCGCCGCCAGTTTCTTGTCGATCGCCGGCATCTCCGCAGCGATCAACTTTTGAATCTCGTCCGCATCGAGGCCGCTCTGCCGAGCTTCCCACAACGTCTCGCGAAGACGTTCTTGCACCAGTTTGATCCGCTCGGCCCGGCACAATTTGACCGCCCCCGAAGCGACAGCCAGTCCCATGCCGCGAACGTTTTCCAGCACCGCTTCGACTTGAAGCTGCTGATACGCCTTCGAAACCGTGTTGAGATTCACCGCCAATTCGCGAGCCAACTCACGCACTGACGGAGCCATCTCGCCGGGCGGCAAGGCTCCGGTCGCCACCGCGAATTTGATCTGCCGCACGATCTGATCGTAGATCGCCAGCCCGTTGTCCGGATCGACGTGCAGGAACATGATTGTCTCCGTGTCATAGACGACTATGACAGTATGACAATCCGTCCGAACAATTCAAGCGGATTGTGGAAAAAATTAGCACGACGCGCCAGCGAGTGGTTTCTCGGACAAGACCACTCGCTGGCGCGTCGTGCTGGTGTGGCGGGAGGTGACGCTCACGCCGGCGTATCTACGCTCGGATCGAAGCGGTGGAAGGCGTAAGTCAGCAGCGGGACTAAGCCGGCGCATTCGGCGATCAGCACAATCGCGGCCGGGATCACAGCCAGCAGCGGTGATTGCAGCATCGCTCCGGGAATGACCGCGACGCCGACAATCGCCAGGCCGCCGCCGAGCAGCAACATCTTCAAAAACACGAACAACATTTGCCGGCCGGCATTCTGAAAGTCACCGGGCGCGCCTTTCATCATGCGTGTCGGATACCAGTAAAAAATCAGCTTGTCGATTCCAAACAACAAAAAATTGAGCGGCAGCGACAGCACCGCCGCGCAGATCAACCAGCCGGCGATCGACGGCAGCAGGCCGCACAACGCCAGAAAAAACGTGCCTTGCACCGCCGACAGCAGCCCGACGAAGCCGAGTAGCTCGCCTAACACGATTGCGGCCGGACGCAGCGGGAGCGATTTGAGATAGCCGACTCGTTCAATGTCGTTTTGCAGCGACATGCAGATCAGAAAGCTGACGTAGACCATCACTCCGATTCCCGCCGCTGCGGCGGCGAACGGTTGTTCGGGAGTCTTGCGATGAATCGTGAACGCCATCCCACTCGCCAGCAGCACGGCACCACCGAGCAACCAAAACAGCTTGAGCGACGTGCGGAAGTTGGTCGTCAATCGCTGCCAAACGATCGGGCCAATGCCGTTCCAAAATGGCAGAGTCGGTAGCCGACGTCGAGCGACTTGCGAAGTCGGCGCGCTGAACATGTGCCACGCCCCTTTCGTCTGAGCCGCCTTGATCCGAGCCGACAACTTTTCGCTGATCGCGAGGGCGGCTTCCAACGACAGGCCATCCAGTCGATACGCGACCGCCAGCAGAATCGCGTCGAGCAGCAGCACCAAGCCTGTTGAGATGCCGAAGCTGACTGGATCGCTCGCGAAGATCATCCGCGCGAACACGTCAAACGGCGCGAGCAACCAGCGTCCGGCCGGTGAACTACGGAATGAACTCGCCAGGGCGACGAAGTTGCCGCTCGGAGCATTCAGCACCATCTGCGTGACCGCGACCAAGACCCACACGCTGACGCTGTATCCAAGCACTCGGCGCAGCAACACGTTCGATTTGGCTTCGAGCACTTGCCGCACGAAGGCGACATTCATCGTCAGCAATTGGATGAACGACAGCGTCAGCACACCGCCAACGAATCCGCCGATCCACAACAGCACGCCGCGCGCCAGGAACAGCGACAAGAACAGACTGAGAAGTACTAAGCCGAAGAGACTTTGCAACAGCTTGTACGTCAGCAAGTGCCGGCGTTGAAACGGGGCCGGAAACAGGAACGCGACTTCGCTCGCCGTGAAGAAGACGGTGGCCTCACCGGTCGAGAACAGCATTGCCCAAGTCGTGAACGCGAACATCGCGAAGGCTGCGATGCTGCGAAACTGCTCGATCATCCCGGCAGCCACTTCCGGTGCGGCCGACTGCATCCGGCCGGCAAAAACCATCGACCCAAGGCCCAAGACGACCATCAGCAAGATAAACCCGACCTGCACGAATCCGCGCAGCGTCTTCAAGCTCCGCCAAAACTGGCGAAACCCGCCACGCCATTTCAAGCGAATCAGCTTCCACAGGGCGGAGTGAAACATGGGTGTCCTAGAAGGAGGATGGGCACTCTTGCCCGTCATTCGTCGGGCAGGAGTGCCCAACTTACGTCGGACGTTCCGTGAGTTGAAAAAAGAAATCTTCCAGCGAGGCATCCGCACCGAGTTCCGCCAATTTGTTTTTGGCTTCAGAAATCGTCCCTTGAAACAAGCACTGACCGCGGTGCATCAGCAGCAAATGGCTGCACAAGTCTTCGATCAGATCGAGCAGGTGCGAACTGACCATCACCGCCGCTCCGGCCGCCGCTCGTTCGCGGATCGACTCTTTCAACGTCCGAATGCCGCGCGGGTCGAGGCCGGTCAGCGGCTCGTCGAACAGGATCGCTTCCGGCTGATGCAGGTACGCGCAGCAGATCGCCACCTTCTGCCGCATCCCGCGTGAGAGTTCTTGAGCGATCGTGTCCCGTTTTTCGGTCAGCTCAAACTGCGTGAGCAATCGCTCGGCCTCGGCTTCAAAGGCCGACACACGATAGACCGACGCGGTGAATTCCAGGTGTCCCCAAACCGTCAGCACGTCGAAGAGTTGCGGCTCGTCCGGGATGAACGCCAGCCGACTCTTCGCCGCGATCGGGTCTTGGACGATGTCATGCCCCGCGACGGTCAATCGCCCGCGAGTCGGCGGAATGATCCCAGCGAGCGCTCGCAACGTCGTCGTCTTGCCGGCACCGTTCGGCCCAACCAGTCCGACGATGGAGCCGGCGGGAACCTCAAAGCTGAGTCCCCGAACCGCCACCGTCTCGCGATACGTTTTCTCGTAGCCTTCGACTCGGATCATCAGCGACTCCCGTGACTCAGTTTGTAGCCCTGTCGCTCCGCGACAGGAAAGCCGAACACTTCCAACGGCGTCGATCGCGCGATCAATCCACAAGCACCAATTCACGACATTCTCACGCCCGGCTGTCCTGTCGCGGAGTGACAGGGCTACGTGAGGCGGACATTCAAACCAACCTGATGGTTTCAAGCAAAGCACTGCCGAGGAGTTCGTTGACTCCGCGTTAAGGGCGGCTAGCCTACGCATCGACGTTCGCCGATCACCAGGCTTCTCCAAATCCACGACGAGGAACAACGATGTCGAAGACCACTGGCAACGAACGCATGGACGACGCCGACCTGCGTGCGGCCGAGGAATTGACGGCCGCGTACCACAAAATGACTCGCGAATTGGAGCGGGTCATTATCGGCCAAAGCGACGTGCTCAAGCAGATTCTGATCGCGTTGTTTTCTCGCGGACACTGCTTGCTGGAAGGGGTGCCGGGGCTGGCGAAGACGCTGATGGTTTCGACCGTCGCCGATCTGCTGTCGCTGAAGTTCAGCCGCATCCAGTTCACGCCCGACTTGATGCCCTCGGACATCACCGGCACCGAAATCCTGGAGACCGAAGAAGGGACCGGGCATCGTCGGATGAAATTCGTGAAGGGGCCGATCTTCGGCAACATTCTGCTCGGCGACGAAATCAACCGCACGCCGCCCAAGACGCAGGCCGCGCTGCTGCAAGCGATGCAGGAATACAAGGTCACGATCGCCGGTCAAGACTTTCCGCTCGAACGGCCGTTCCTGGTGCTCGGTACGCAGAACCCGATCGAACAGGAAGGGACGTACCCGTTGCCCGAAGCGCAGCTCGATCGTTTCATGTTCCGCATCTTTGTCGATTACCCCAAGTACGAAGACGAATTGAAAGTCGCCGAGACGACGACGTCGGGAGAACTTCCCAAGCTGCAACCGATTCTTGATCGCAACGAAATCGTGCGGCTGCAACAAGTCGTCTTGAAAGTGCTGGTCGGCAAATCCGTCTCGGCCTACGCCGTGCAGTTGGTCCGAGCGACTCGGCCGAAAACCGACGAGGCTCCCGACTTCGTCAAGAAGTATCTCACCTGGGGAGCCGGTACTCGCGCGTGCATGGCGCTCCTGCTGGCCGCGAAGTCTCACGCACTGCTCGACGGCCGAGTCCATGTCTCCGGTGACGACATCCGCGCGATCGCGAAGCCCGTGCTCCGCCATCGGCTCGTCACCAGCTTCGCCGCCGAAAGTGACGGCATCACGACCGATCACATCGTCGAGAAACTATTCGAGGTCATCCGCGAGCCGGAGTAAGTTTTCATGTCCTACCTCGATCCCGCTGGCCTCGCTCGCATTGGCAATCTCGAACTGATTGCCAAGCAAGTCGTCGAGGGGTTTCTGACCGGCAAGCATCGCAGTCCGTATCACGGGTTCTCGGTCGAGTATCTCGATCACCGGTCGTACACGCCGGGGGATGAGATGCGGATGCTCGACTGGAAGGTGCTCGCGCGCACGGACAAGTACTACGTCAAGCTGTACGAGGACGAGACGAACCTCCGAGCCACGATCCTGCTGGATTGCTCGAAGTCGATGGACTTCGGCAAGGGAGGGGAAGCCGGCGATCAAGGACTGAGCAAGCTGCAATGGGGCAGCTATCTGGCGGCGGCGCTCGCGTACTTGCTGATCCGCCAAAACGACGCGGTCGGACTGATGCTGTTCGACACGAAAGTCCGCACCTACATCCCGCCCAAGGCCCATCCGACGCAGTACCGCCGCATCCTCGACGCGCTTGATGGCGTCGAACCGGGAGGCGAGACCGACTGCGGCACCGTCCTGCACGAAGCGGCCGAGCGGATGAAACGGCGCGGCTTGGTCATCGTCATCAGCGACTTGATCGACAACGAGGACAACGTCGCCAGCGGCCTGCAACACTTCCGGCACAACAACCACGAAGTGATCGCCTTCCACACGCTCGACGATGCGGAACTCAACTTCCCGTTCGAGCGGATCACGCGCTTCCAAGACATGGAAGGTGCCGGCCGAGTCGTCGTGAATCCAAACAGCCTGCGGAAGAAATACCTCGAACGAATCAAAGCCTTCACGCAGCGACTGGAAGACGACTGCCACGAGCGAAAGATTAGCTACAACCTCGCCAACACCAAAGAGGGCTACTCGAAGTACCTCGCCGCGTACCTCGACAAGCGGCACCGGCTGGGGTGAAAGATTGCATGAAGCTGGCCAATCCAGTCAGGTCCATTGATGTCCGCCGTCGAAACGCAGCCACCTGAATCGAGACCGTGGATCACGGGGATCGCCGCTGTGATCTGCGTCGTCATTTTTCTTGGTCTCGCAGCGGAAGGCAGGTACGAATCTTGGGAAACCTTGGCTCGTTGGGGCCACTACTCCTCAAATGCGATTTGGAGCGGAGCCTATTGGGCTTTGCTGACGACGACCTTCGTCCACATTGACCTGTTGCATGTCGTGTTCAATGTGTATTGGCTGTGGGTCTTGGGCAGCCGTTGCGAGCGCGTCGTCGGTTCTGTTCGATTCCTGATTTTTTTCGTCGTGTCCGCGATGGTGAGTTCCGCATTTCAGTTAGCGCTGTCCGATACGACTGGCATCGGAATGTCCGGCGTCGTGTACGCGATCTTCGGACTGATGTGGTCCTGCCGTTCAACATTCCCACAGTTCCAAGACGTGCTCACACGGAGGACCATTCAATTGTTCGTGTGGTGGTTCTTTGGCTGCGTCGTCGTCACATATCTCAAAATTTGGGAGGTTGGCAACGCGGCGCACCTTTCGGGTGCATTGTTCGGTGGTGCAGTCGCAGGATATTTCGTCTTGCGACACCGCCCGCGATTGATGTTGTGCGGGCTCACGACGCTGGTTGTCTTGGCCGCAGTGCCGCTGGTCTGGTGTCCGTGGTCGCCGACGTGGCTGGCCGAGAAAGCGTTTCAAGCCCATTCGGCCGAGCGGTTGGAAGAGGCCGAACGCTTGTATTCGACACTCATTCGACGCAATCCACAAAACGCTTGGGCTTACATCAATCGCAGCGCGGTCTATCAAGCTCTCGGCAAGCCAGCGCAAGCGAGCGCGGACTACGAGCACGCGATCAAACTGAATCCGGCCTACCTGCAACCCAATGCCAAGAACCCGTAGCCTGATTTGTGACGGCTCAGCGTACCTCGTCACGACTGCCAGCGGACGTACTTCAACAGGTCCAGACTGGAGAGTTCTTCTTCCAGTTCTTCCGGCGTCGCGTTTCTCATCGTGCGAGCCACTTCGTCGATCAGCAGCTCGCCGAACTTTCGCCGGGCGCGGCTGAGCTGTTTGCGGAATGCCTGAGCGGAGAGGTCTTGCCCCGTAGCGCTGGAAACTCGCACAGCCAGCATCGTTGAATCTTCGTCGCCATGTTTGACCGAAGTTCGCAGGACGGTGTGGAACAGGTTGCCGCCGTTGCGTAGCTCGTGATTACGCAGAGCCAACCAAGCGTCTTTCATCACGCACTCGCGCCAGGAACGGTCCCACGCGCGATCTGCAATCTGAGCGGCCGGTATCGACGACAGGTCGGCGACGGTCACTGGTCGGCGGCTTTTTTTGCGGAAGTACGCCAAGGCGGCGTTGCGCACGACGGTCATCAAGTAGTACCGAAATTTGCCGCGTCGCCCCATGCCGTCGGGAAAGCCTCGTTCAACCACTTGCAGCAGCAGGTCTTGCTCAACTTCGTCAGCGTCGTGCTCGTTGGAAATCAAAGCTTGCAGGTAGGCTCGAATCGCCGTGCCGTAGCGTTTCACGAACTTCGACGGATCCGCCAGGATCGACGTGTTGGTCGTGATCGCGTGAAAATTTCGCTGCAAACCGGGGCTAACGATCGACGTCATGATCCACTTTCATCTGGCCAAGCGAGAGTGCACCGACACAAACAGTCCGCAGCGGCCGTTTTGTGACACATGACGGTAATTTTTGGCCGGACTTACGCGGCTTCAGAGGCCGTCGATTCGCAAGTCGCGGAGTACGACAATTCGATCTCGGCCGGCTCGTCGCTCGATTCTCGTTTCAAATCGACTCGCATGCCGTAGGCATACACGACCGACAGCTTCCAGCGAGCCGGATCGTCGCCAACGGTTTCGCATTCGACTTGCGGCACGGCGGCGAATGGCGGGCTGAACGGGACGTGGACCGAGGCCGCTCGTTGGCCAGGTGCGAAGGAGACGTGAATCGACCCCTCGATCTGCTCCGCTCCATCGGACAGCAATTGCCGAGTCATCCACTGAGTCGTCGATTCGTCGGGACGCTCGTCGGTGACCGGGTCGAAAACGGACAAGTCAGACGGTGCCGCTGACGTAGCCCGGACGCCTACGTCCGGGTCCGCCGAAGGCGTCCGATCTACGGCCGCAGACAAGTGACCGACCTCGCCAGCACGACGCGCGAGCGAGTGAACTTCCGCTGCAACCCCTCGCTCGCGCGTCGGGCTGGTTGAAACACTCAATGCCAAGGCGGCGGCCGACAACGCCGCGATCCCAAACAGCCAGCCGCGTGCGAGCGGCGAATCAGTCGGCAGCAGAGCGACACCGCTCAGCCAGGTCGGCAGCCAAGACACAACCGCTGCGATTTGTTCGGTGCGAAGCGATCTGCCGACGGCTTGTTGCTGAAACGAGGCCCAGCCGAAGCCGCTCAACAACGTCGTCAGTGAGCTGATCAGAACGCAGGGCCATGCGGATGCGATGCCGTCAATTCCTCCCGCCACTCGACGCGACAGCAGCAAGACCGTGACGACGATCAGGCTGCTCCAAATCAAGACGGCGGCTTGGCGATTCCGTTCGACAGTCGTCATGTCAGCGATCCTTCGCTGTGTTCTGAGATTTGAAATTTCAAATCTCAAACACCGGCTGCGCGTTTCAGTGTCTCGGCTTTATCGGTCTTTTCCCAAGTGAAGTCGGCGTCGGTCTTGCCGAAATGGCCGCCGTGCGCGGTCTTGCGGAAAATCGGGCGGCGGAGCTGGAGGGTCTCGATGATCGACTTCGGGGTCATCGAGAAGTTGTTGCGAACGATCGCGGAGATTTTTTCCTCGGCGATCGTATTCGTGCCATTCGTATCGACGCAGACGCTGACTGGTTCGGCGACACCGATCGCATACGCGAGTTGAACTTCGCATTCGGACGCGAGTCCGGCGGCGACGATGTTCTTCGCGACGTAGCGAGCCATGTACGCGGCCGAGCGATCCACCTTCGTCGGGTCTTTGCCGCTGAAGGCTCCGCCGCCGTGACGGCCCCAGCCGCCGTAGGTGTCGACGATGATCTTGCGGCCGGTCAGGCCGCAGTCGCCGTGAGGTCCGCCGACCACGAAGTTGCCGGTGGGGTTGATGTGATACTTCGTCGCGCTCGTGAGCCATTCGGCCGGAACGCTGGGGCGGATCACTTCGGCTCTCACGAAGTCCGCGATCTGAGCTTGAGTGACACTGGCCGCGTGCTGAGTCGAGACGACGACGGCGGTCACTCCGACCGCTTTGCCGTCACGGAACTCGACGCTGACTTGGCTCTTGCTGTCCGGGCGGAGCCAATCGACGACTCGCTTCTGGCGAACTTCGGTCAGCTTGTTGATAATGCGATGAGCCAGCGCGATTGGCACCGGCATGAATTCGGGCGTGTGGTTGCAGGCGTAGCCGAACATCAAGCCTTGATCGCCGGCTCCGTCGCGATCGACGCCCATCGCGATGTCCGGGCTTTGTGAATGCAGCGCGACGAAGCAGCGGAACGTGTCGGCATCGAAGCCCACATCGACGTTCGTGTAGCCGATATCTCGCACCACATCGCGAGCGACTTTGACGTAATCAATCTGAGCCTGCGAAGTGATTTCGCCCGCGAGCACCACCGTGTCGGTCGTGCAAAGCGTCTCGCACGCGACGCGCGAACGAGCGTCTTGAGCCAGCAGCGCGTCGAGCACGCCATCCGAAATCTGATCCGCGACTTTGTCGGGATGCCCCATGCTGACCGATTCGCTGGTGAAGATGAAACTCGCCATTTCGCTGTGGTTCCGTCGTTTGTCAGGAAAGAACAGGCCCGTCTTCACGCGAGGCTTCCGAACCTCGACCGGCCAAAGTCGGGCGGGATTGTAGGCCCGGCGGCGTGATGCCTCAACGCCGGTTGGAAAGCGTTGGCCACGGCATACCAACCCGAAGCGTCAGCGAGGGCGAACGCTGCAAAGTGCCTCCAAATCCACGTCTGCTGGAGCGCTCGCCCTCGCTGACGCTTCGGGTTAGTGTGTCGCCACTCGACGGACTTGAGATTGCACACGGAGTGTGCCTGCTAGGATTTGGAGAATTCGCGATGCCCTTGTCGCTCATCCCGAAATTCGAGACCACAATTCGCGGCCAATCGCTCGCGATTCAAAGCCACCAGACGACCTGCAGCGAACTATTTGAACGCTGCCGTTCGGTCGTTGCGGAACACGAGTTGAAAATCACGGCTTGGATCAACTTCGACGGAGACGTCGTTGAGCAGGCGGTTGCGGATCGCGACGCCGAGTTGTGGCGAGGCATCTGGCGTGGGCCTCTGCACGGCATTCCGGTTGGTGTGAAGGACATCTACGACGTTGCCGGCTGGCCGACGCTGGCTGGGATTCCGAATCGCTCGTCGCCGCTGGCCGATGCCGATTCGACGATGGTCCGGCGTCTGCGCTATGCGGGAGCGGTCATCGTGGGCAAGACGGTGACGACGCCGTATGCCTTCTTCGATCCGCCGCCGACTCGCAATCCGTGGAACCTCGAACGCACGCCGGGCGGATCATCGAGCGGCTCGGCAGCAGCGGTCGCGAGCGGCATGTGCCTGGGAGCACTTGGCTCGCAGACGGGTGGCTCGATCACTCGGCCGGCCGCGTTCTGTGGCGTCGCGGGGTACAAGCCGTCCTTCGGATTGCTCAGCCGATGCGGGATGTTTCCGTTCGCGCCGAGTCTCGATCACCCCGGCCCGATGGCGCGCACGGTTGATGATTTGATTTGCCTGATGACCGCACTGGCTCCGAAATGGTTGCGAGCCGATTTCTACTCGCTGCTCAGCGAGCCGGTTGTGTTCGACATCGACGAACTGCCGAGATTCGCGGTCCTTGGTGGAGTGTTCAACGAGAAGACCGAATCCGCGATGCACAACGCACTCGAGGCGACGACGAAACGACTCAGCGTCGCCGGCGCGATGATCTCAGAATCGGATGCTGCCGAGTTGGAGTTGCCAAATCTTTGGCAGCGTCATCGCTGCGTCATGGCAGTTGAGATCGCTGCCTCTCAGGCCGAGCGGTTGCAGCAGCGGCCAGAGGAATTCACTCCGGCCGTGCGGTCGTTGATTGAGGAAGGGTTGGCTGCACGCTCGGTCGATTACGCGGTGGCGATTCAGTTTCAACGCTCGCTGCGACGCCGCGTGTCTCGTGCGATTGGCGACTCGATCTGGTTGATGCCCGCCTCTCGCGGAGCCGCTCCGACATCGGAGACGACCGGCGATCCCTGCATGAATTCACCGTGGAGTTTCATCGGATTCCCGACCATCACGATTCCGATGGCGCTATCGCCAGAAGGGCTGCCGCTCGGATTGCAGTTGGTGGCGGGTCCAGGACGCGATCTCGATTTATTCCGCGTGGCGCGGTGGTGCGAGTCTGTTTTGGCTCGTCGGTGATGTCGCCACTCAAACACAAAAACAGTATCACGGCTGTCGGCAAACGGCTGTCGGCGTTCGGCCGAATGCCGACAGCCGTTCGCCGACAGCCGTGATACCATTTTTCCAAATCTGAAAGGCAATCATGCGACTTCATCACGGCTCATGGGCCACCGACGTTGTTCGTGTTGCGATCGCGGCAATGCTTGTCAGTGCGAACTCCCTGCCGGCGATGACGGCAGAGGAATCGCAGCCGGTGTTAGAGCGCATCGACGCTCAGCGGCCGAAGTATGTTGAGATCGCTTCAAAGATCTGGCGGTGGGCCGAAGTCGGCTATCGCGAGGTGCAGAGTTCATCGTTGTTGGCGGATGAACTTGAATCGGCTGGCTTTGAGGTTAAACGCGGAGTCGCTGACATCCCGACCGCGTTCGTGGCCGAATTCGGCAGCGGCAAGCCGGTCATCGGCATCCTCGCCGAGTACGACGCTCTGCCAGGCATGGAACAAGAGGCGGTCCCCGCGAAACAGCCGATCAAGTCGAACAAGGCAGGACATGCTTGCGGGCATCACTTGTTCGGGACGGCTTCGACGTGGGCGGCGATCACAGTCAAAGACGAGATGGTCGCGAAGAACCTGAAGGGGACGCTGCGGCTGTACGGCTGCCCGGCCGAGGAGGGAGGCAGCGGCAAGGTCTTCATGGTGCGAGCGGGATTGTTCAACGATTGCGATGTCGTGCTGCACTGGCATCCGGGGTCGGAGAATCGAGCGGGACTCGAAACCAATCTGGCGAACATCAGTGGCAAGTTTCGATTTCGTGGCAAGGCAGCACACGCGGCTGGAGCACCGCATCAGGCGCGATCGGCGCTCGATGCTGTGATGCTGTTCGCTCACGGAGTCGATCTGCTGCGCGAGCATGTGCCGCAGGAGACTCGGCTGCATTACGTCATCACCAACGGTGGCAACGCACCGAACATCGTCCCCGACTTCGCCGAGGTTTACATGTATGCTCGGCATCCCGATCCGAAAACGCTCGACGGCATTTGGAGCCGTATCGAAAAGTGCGCGGAGGGAGGCGCGATCGCGACCGAGACGACACGGTCATTGGAACTCGTCGGCAACACGGCGAACCTGCTGCCGAACGACGCGATCGCAAAGTTGCTCGATAAACATTTGCGGGCGATTGGCGGGGTGACCTACACCGCCGAAGAAACCGCTTTCGCCGAAACGCTGCGTCCGAGCTTGCTGCGTCCCGAATTGCCGCCGTTGACTGAGGCATCCCAAGTGAAGTCTGTCAGCGAGGGCCAACGCTACGGCTCGACCGACGTCGGCGACGTGAGCTGGGCGGTGCCGACCGGTGGCTTCTCGACCGCGTGCGTTTTCCCTGGAGTGCCAATGCACTCGTGGCAAGCGGTTGCCTGCGGTGGCACGACGGTCGGCCACAAGGGCATGGTGATCGCCGCCAAGACATTGACACTGGCAACACTGGAATTGCTGACCAAACCGAACGAGATCGTCGCGGCCAAAGAGAGTTTCGACAAACGCCGCGCCGGCAAGAGCTATCAGACTCGCTTTCCGAAAGACCAACGACCCGCTCTCAACTATCGCGACAATGCCGCCGTCGAGCCGTAGCGATCACTGCGGAGGTTGTCACTGTTCCATGAATTATTTCGCTCATGCTTTGCGATTCCTCAACCGGCCGTACTTCGTGGCCGGGACGGCTGTGCCGGATTGGCTGTCGGTCGCGGATCGGCAGGTGCGTGTGCGAGCGAAATTGATCGAGCCGCATCTCCTCGGAGACGGCTCACCGCAGTCCGAGGTTGCGGCCGGAGCTTGGCAGCATCTGCACGACGACGGCTGGTTCCATTCCACGCGAGCCTTCTTTGAAGTCAGCACGACGCTGGCCGTGAGATTTCGCGAGGTGCTCGGCCCAGACGACAGCCATCGCACGAGCTTTCTCGGCCACATCGTCACGGAATTGCTGATCGACGCCGAACTCATCGAACGACATCCCGGCCAGATCGAGCGATATTACGAGGTGCTTCGCGGCATCGAACCGCTCGCCGTGCAACAGGCGGTCAACGCGATGGTCAAGACTCCGACGGAGAATCTCGTGCCGCTGATTCCGCGATACATTGCCGAACGCTTCCTGCCCGACTACCTCAGCGACGAGCGATTGTTGCATCGCTTGAACCAAGTGCTGCGGCGGGTCAAACTGCCGCCTCTTCCGGCGGAGGCGGAGAGCGTCTTGAACCGTGCCCGCCCGCTCATCCGCGACCGGCTGAGCGACCTGCTGCCGGAGGAGCACTTTCACGTCACCGGCATCTAATCTCACCATCAGAACTTCATCATGCAGGGAAACGTCATACGCAAAATTGGACAGGCCGTTTGCATATTCGCCATCGCGCTCGGTGCGGGCTTGTTCTCATTCGGCGGTTATTTGGACCCGCGAGTCGATGTGAAGGATCCCTCCACGATCGCTCGGCAAATTGACCCCTATCGCGCCTCCGAGGAACATTTCACGGCCTCGATCTGTCGTGGCGTGGGCGTCGGCTTTCTGACGTTGGGGTCGCTGGGCTTGATCGTTCCCTGGATCAACGTCTTCGTCTTGAGATCGCGTGCGCAGGAACCTTCTCCTGCCACCTCGAATCCGACCTAACGAGCCAACATCGTCAATCCTCTTGCAACTTTTATTCTTCAACCAGGAGCCATCACCATGAAGTACGGAATGAATATGCTGCTGTGGACGACCGACGTGAACGAGTCGCACTACGGCCTTCTCGATTCGCTGAAGAAGATCGGCTACGACGGCGTCGAGCTGCCGATCTTCGAGATGAACACGGCCAACTTCGCGACACTCGGCCGCAAGCTGAGTGACACGGGCTTGCAACGGACGGCCGTCACGATCTGCACCGACACCGAGAACCCGATCTCCCCAGATGCGGCGATTCGGCAGGCGGGACTCGACCGGCTCAAGAAGGCGATCGACTGCTGCCAGGCCGTGGGGGCCACGCACTTGTGCGGACCGATTCACTCCGCGATCGGAAGTTTCTCCGGCCAAGGCCCGACCGCCGATGAATGGAGCCGCGGCAAGGAGATTCTGACCAAGGCAGCCGACTACGCGAAGCAGGCGAACGTCACGCTGGTCGTCGAGTACCTCAATCGCTTCGAGTGCTACTTCCTGACCTGCGCCGCCGACGTCGGCCGCTTCTGCCGCGAGATCAATCACTCGCACTGCAAGACGATGTACGACACCTTCCACGCCAACATCGAAGAGAAATCGATCACCGGCGCGATCAAGAGCTACGCCGACCAGTTCGTCCACGTCCACATTTCCGAGAACGACCGCTCGACCCCCGGCGAAGGAGACGTCAAATGGGACGAAACCTTCGCGGCCTTGAAGGAAGTCAAATACGACGGCTGGTTCGTAGTCGAAGCCTTCGGCTTGTCGCTCCCTGCCCTCGCCGCCGCCACCAAAATCTGGCGGCGAATGTTCACCGACGAACTGACGCTCGCCACCAACGCGCTGAAGTTCATGAAGTCGCGGTGGCAAGGGTAGGTGCGAGCGAGACCTTTCTGCACTTCTCAGCGCACCACGCACTTGAGGGAGGTCATCCGTGTTCGTCCGCCTTTTGATTGCGGTGGTTTGGATTGTGGTCGCTCCGATCGGACTCGGTGCCGCCGAGAAAGAGATCGGAACCAAGGACCGGTTTGAGGTGGTCGAGACAAAGCTGACGCCAATCGCAACGGCTCTCGGCAAGCCGGGGCCGGGTGATTGGTTGGCGAATCATCGCGAGCCGGGGCAGACGTTCGCTCAGTACCTGCGTGCGAACCCCGTGGTGAAGAGCGACCGACTGACAACGATGTATCTCTGCTTGATCGGCGACTTCACGCGTGACCAAGAGCGAGTGCTCAAACTGACGATGGAATACCTCGGCCTCGTCTACGCAGTGCCGGTGAAAGTTCACCGGCGGCTGAGCCTCGACAAGATTCCCGATGAGGCGCGTCGCACGCATCCGACTTTGGGCGACAAGCAGATTCTCACGACTCATGTGCTTGACCAAGTCCTCGCTCCTGAACGCCCCGAGGACGCTCTAGCCTACTTGGCCTTCACATCGAGTGATCTGTGGCCCGGCGAGAATTGGAACTTCGTGTTCGGGCAGGCGAAGCTCCGGCAGCGACTCGGCGTCTGGTCGATCTATCGCAATGGCGACCCGTCGAAGGACGAAGATGCATTTCGGCTCTGCCTGCGTCGCACGCTGGCGACAGCCGCTCACGAGACTGGTCACATCCTGACCATCAAGCATTGCACGGCGTTTCAATGTGGCATGAACGGTTCGAACAATCTCACTGAAAGCGATCGCCAGCCGCTGCATTTCTGCCCGGTCTGCCTGCGCAAAGTCTGCTGGAATCTGCGTGTCGAGCCGGTCGAGTATCTGACGTCGCTGGAGAAATTCTGCCGCCGTGAGAAGCTCACCGACGAAGCCGACTGGTATCGCGGCGCGGTCGAGTTACTCCAAAAATAGCGCGGACTACGGGATCAAATATCCCCGCAGGATCTGCGGCAACGTCGCTGACAACTGACTTCGCGGCATGACCTCCGCGCCGGCGGAGCGGGCGGATTCCAGCAACTCGACATTCACATGCGAGCCGAAGGCAATGATCGGCACTCGTGCCGAATCAGGCATCGCAGAGAGGAGGTCGGCGACCGACACTCGTGGGGCCGCAAGGTCGAGCAGGACACAGCCGATGTCTCCCGCTTGCAGTCGCAATGTCGCCCTGGCGATGTCATCGACCGAGTCGACACGCAGGCCCAAGGCCTGAGCGGTGCCGGTGACTTTGCTCGTGAAGAACAAGTCGGGAGAGATCAGCAAGCCGACGCGCGATGCCGGTTTATCAGTCGTCATGGCAGCGATCTACGCCGGGATCGAGCGGTGGAAATGGACGTGTTTCCAAGCACCGTTCTGCTTTTGCCAGACGCGAGTTTCTTCGCTGGCGAACGTGGCCGGGTTGCCGTCGGCTTCGACTCGTTGGGTCAGACGGATGTACGAGACGATGGCGGTGTCGCCGATCAGGCGGACGTGCGGCGAGGCCATGATTGACTGCTTCGGGCGGCCGGAGGCTTCCAGCTTGAAATAGAAATGGTGGAAGTCCATGCCTTGCACGACGTGACCCAAGGCTTCCGGCTCAAAGCAGGTCAGGCTGGGGTCGCACAACTCGGCGTAGGCGTTCCAATTTTGCGTGTTGATCGCATCGAGCAGTTTCTTGTTGACGAGCAAAACTTCGGTAGTGGCATCGGCCATGAGGATGTTCCTTCGGTGTCGTTCGAGATTCGCAGCCCAGTGCCGCGCGGGGCGGGATGATAGACAGAACTAACCCGAAGCGTCAGCGAGGGCGGGCGCTCCGATCGACGATGATAGACAGCGTGTGAAGCGCTCGCCCTCGCTGACGCTTCGGGTTGGTTATTTTTTCGCTTTCACGCAGCGAAGGCCGATGGCGTCGTCGAGTACATCGACGGAGACGGCTCGGCGAGCGGAGCTGGTCAGTTTCGAGTGGTTGTCTTTCCACGATCCACTGCGGACGACGACTTTCTTGGGAGTCGTCTCGGACCAGGCGCGGCCGTCGGTTGGAGCGCCGTCGTAGTTGTCGTGCCAACTGTCTTCGACGAATTCCCAGAGATAGCCGTGGACATCGTACAAGCCCCAGGCGTTGGGCTTCTTGGCTCCGACGGGCGGATCGTTGCCCGCCGCGTTGCCGGTGTGCCAACCGAATTCGTCGAGCACCGAGGCTTTGTTTCCAGCGTCGCCTTCTTTTGTTGCCTTGTCACCGAAGCTGTAGATGGTCGTCGTTCCCGCTCGGCAGCAGTATTCCCATTCGGCTTCGGTCGGCAGGCGGATGACTTCGTCGTCGGAGAGCAGCTTCTCGGCACGCAGTAACTCCGTCAGTTTGTTGCAGAAGTCGCGAGCCTCTTGCCACGAGAACATCTCGACCGAGTTGCGTGGCCCCTTCCACTTGCTGGGATTCGCTCCTGTCACGGCCTCCCAAAGATTCTGCGGCACCTCGTACTTGGCGATCGAGAATTTTTTCGTGAGCGTGACTTCGTGGATTGGCATTTCGGAGCCAGTCTGGTCGCTCCCCATGCGGAACGATTTCGGAAACGTGATCGAGCCGTCGCGAGATTTCTCACCGGGAGCAATCTCGATGAACTCGTCGTTGAATCGCTTGAGGAGTTCTGACTTGGTTGGCTTCGCAGTCGTTTTCACAGTCTTGTCCTCCGAACGTACTGCGATGGCGCAACACAGCAGCAAACCGAGAGCGGGAAGAGCGAATCGAAGCATGATTTCCTTTCAAAAATTACGCTTGGCTGCGAGTCTGTTTGACGAGGGCGACGTACTGAGCAGCGAGTTCGCGGATGCGAGTCATGTTGCCGGACTCGATGGCGGATTTCTCGACCAGTTGGCCGCCGAGTCCGACAGCACAGGCTCCGGCCTTGAAGAAGTCGGGGAGGGTTTTCAAATCCACTCCGCCGGTCGGCAAGATGCGAACTTGAGGCAGCGGGCCGCGGAGAGCTTTCAAATAATTCGGCCCGACGCAATCGGCCGGGAAGAGCTTGACGATGTCCGCTCCGGCTTCCCAAGCGGTGATAATCTCGGTCGGAGTGAAGGCTCCGGGCATCACCAGCTTGCCGTAGCGTTTGCAAAGTTTGATGACTTCCAGGTTCAGCGACGGCGAGACGATGAATTCGGCTCCGGCCAGAAGTGCCGCTCGGCAGGTTTCCGGATCGAGCACCGTGCCGGCTCCGAGCAGAATCTTGTTGCCGAGGTCTTTGCGGACTGCGGCGAGGATTTCCAAGACATTCGGCACGGTAAACGTCACTTCGATGACGTCGATGCCGCCCTCATGCAGGGCGCGAGCGACGTTGACCAGTTGCTCGCCGGAGGTGGCGCGAATGATGGCTACGATGCCGCCGTCGAGGACTCGTTGCAGGTCGGGCATGGTGACTCCTGGGTTGGGGCGAAGATGTTAGCCACGTCCTCGGAAAAATCCGACCTTTGCGATTCGAGCTTTGTCATTCCTTTGGATTTCGAGTTTCGGAATTCGGGAGTCCAATCGCGGTCTTGTCGCAATTTTGGCCGGTGCCAATAATCCGCGTCATTGAAGTTGAAGTCGTTGATTCGTTCGGAAAGGAACCATCGCGTGATTCTGGCCCAGATGAAACGCCTGAATCCGCAGGCTGATTGGGAGACTTTCTCGAAGGGGGGCGGCTGGATTTACTTCGCCATCGCCGCCGTGGTGCTCGTGGTTTTGTTTGCGATTGTGCTGAAAATCAAGGAGTGGCTGCGGCCGAATGGTTTGGCGGAGAACTCACCGGAACAGTTGCTGATGCAGTTTCGAGACATCCACAAACAAGGTGATCTTTCGGCCGACGAATACAAAAACATCCGTGAGCGGTTGACGAAAAAGTCCGGTCAGTCGGGTCGTGCGGGGGATGCCTCAAGCGGACCCTCTGCCGATGATTCGGCGGGAAGCTCATCGGCGATTCAACAGTGATGACCCCCAACAAGGGGTGCCGATACCGGTGGAGACTCGCCGCCCAGCGAGCCAACCATCGTCTTTCAAAACCCCACCGGGCTTGCCCCGGTGGCTCGCGGGCTTTTGCATTACTCATCAACGACCCAAGTCGCGAACACGTAATGCAGAGGCCCGTAAACCACTGGGACAAGCCCAGTGGGGTTGAAAGATGAGTTTCCAGGAGACCACGGACGCTGTCTCCTCAGCAGGCGAATGATTGTTTCGCCGTCCCAAGGTGTTGAGGTTTGACCGACAACGTTGAAGGAACCCACATGGCCTCGTCTGGAAAAGATTTTACGTCCGGCAAGCGAACTCCGACCGGCAAGAAAAACGCAAGCTGTAGTTTCTGCCGAAAGAGTTATCGAGAAGTCGGACCGCTGGTCGAAGGACCGGACGACGTCTACGTCTGCGGCGAATGCGTCGAGTTGTGTCAGTCGATCCTCGACCAGGAACGCCGCCGCCGAGGCACTCCGCACAAACTCTTCACAAAAGTCCCGTCGCCGCGGGACATCGTGGGCCATCTCGACAAGTACGTTGTCGGGCAATCGCAAACCAAGAAAATGCTCTCCGTCGCGGTTCACAACCACTACAAGCGACTGATGCACAACACCGACGCCGACAATGACGTCGAAATCGAAAAGTCGAACGTCCTGATGATCGGCCCGACCGGATCGGGCAAGACGCTGATCGCCAAGACGCTGGCGAAATTCCTGCAAGTCCCGTTCGCGATTGGCGACGCGACCACGCTGACCGAAGCCGGCTACGTCGGCGAAGACGTCGAAAACCTCCTGCTGAAACTGCTGCACGCTTGCGATTTCGACGTTGAGGCCGCTCAGCGCGGCATCGTGTTCATCGACGAGATCGACAAGATCGGCAAGACGTCCAACAACGTCTCGATCACCCGTGACGTCAGCGGCGAGGGTGTCCAGCAAGCGCTGCTGAAGATGCTCGAAGGAACCGTTGCCAACGTCCCGCCGCAAGGGGGTCGCAAGCATCCGGAGCAGCAATACATTCAGCTCGATACAACCAACATTCTCTTCATCTGCGGCGGGACATTCGTCGGCCTCGAAGACATCGTCGGCCGCCGCATGGGCCGCAAGATGATCGGCTTCGGTCAAGATAACTCGTCCCACGAGGACAAACTTCGCCGCTACGAAATGATCCACGACGCGACTGTCGAGGACATCCTCGAATTCGGCCTGATCCCGGAGTTGGTCGGCCGCCTGCCGGTGCTCACCACACTCAGCAAGCTCAGCGAAGCCGACCTCGTCCGCGTGCTGACCGAGCCGAAGAACGCCCTCGTTCGACAGTTCCAAAAGTACTTCGAGATGGAAGAGTCGAGCCTCGAAGTCACGCCTGAAGCGATTCGTGAAATCGCCAAGATCGCGATTCAGAAGGACACTGGCGCTCGCGGCCTTCGCAGCGTCATCGAAAGCGCGATGTTCGACATTCTCTTCGAGCTTCCCGACCAAGAGCCGGGCAAGAAGTACGTTCTCACTCCCGAAATTATCCGCGGCGAGTCGCACTTGTTCCCGCAGGACGGCTCTGCGGCCGCTTGAATTTGACAAGGTGACAAGGTGAGGGGGTGACACGGTGAAGAGGCAACAGTTGCCTTCTCACCGTGTCACCCCCTCACCTTGTCACCAAGTCATTTCTCTCACGCCCAGCGCAACAAGTCCGCTTTGCGGACGTCCTCGCCAACGAACTCGTGCGCGATGCGACCGCGCTGGAAGACCAGAATTCGATCCGCATGAGCCAGCACCAACTCTGGCTCGGTTGAAGCGAGCACGACGGCCGCTCCCGATTTCTTCAATCCTGCGACCAGACGCATGACTTCGCCTTTCGCGCCGACGTCCATGCCGCGAGTCGGCTCTTCCAAGACCAGCACGCGCACCGGGCCGAGCAGCCACTTCGCCAAGACAACTTTTTGTTGATTTCCACCGGAGAGATTGCCGGCCAACAACTCCGGTCGAGCGGGCCGGCAGCCGACCTGCTCAAGCAACGGCTGCACGAGCGTGTGCTCGCGACGTCGATACAGCCACTCCCCCATCGAACGTCGCAGATGGGCAAGCGTCGTGTTGCGAGCGATCGAACTCCGTCGCACCAGGGTTTTCGCTCGATCGGCCGCGACCATGACGATTCCACGACGCACGGCCGTCGAAACATTGCCACTGGGCAACGCCGACTGATCCAGCGACACCGATCCCGCATCGACTGACGCGGCCCCGGCCACCGCGTAAGCCAGTTCCTGATGCCCCGCGCCGACGAAGCCGTACAGCCCGACACACTCACCGGGAGCGACGTCAAAGCTCACGTCGTTGAACTCACCCTTGCGAGACAGTCCGGCCACTCGCAGAGCAGCAACCGCCGTTGACCGAGCGGGAAGCGTGACCGACTCATCGAGTTCCGCCCCCGTCGCACCGGCGTCACGACCGAGCATTCGCGAGATGACCTCCGGCTTCGTCAGCTCACTCGCTCGTGAAGTCGAGACTTTGCGACCGTCTTTTAGCACCGTCACACGGTCGCAGATTTCGAGCACGTCTTCCAAAAAATGGCTGATGAAAATCACCGCCACGCCGTTCCGTTTGAGCTGCCGAATCAACTCGAATAGCCGCCGAGTCTCCGGCGGGCTGAGTGCGCTGGTTGGCTCGTCGAGGATCAGCACTCGCGCCCCGCTGTGCAGCCCGCGAGCGATCTCGACCATCTGCCGAATCACCAGCGGAAATCGATCCAGCCGACGACGCACATCCACGTCGATCTGCATCTCGTTCAAGAATTCCTGAGCCTGTCGGCGCATCGCACCCCAATCGATTCGCCCGGCTCGTGTCGGTTGCCGACCGAGAAAAAGATTCTCCGCGACCGACAACGCTCCGATTCCCGACAACTCTTGAAAGACCATCGCGATCCCACACGCCTGAGACTCCCGCGGCGACGACAACGAAACCTCGCGTCCGTCGATCAGCACGGAGCCATCGTGATCGGGATGCGCACCCGCCAGAATCTTCATCAGCGTGCTCTTGCCAGCTCCGTTGCAACCGACGACTCCATGCACCTCACTCGGTTGAAGATCGAAGTCCACCTCCTCGAGCGCAGCGACTCCCCCAAAACTTTTGCCGATCGCTCGGCACTCCAACAACGACTTTTCTTCGACGGCAACCGCAGACATTCGAGGATTCCTCTCAAGATCGGCAGCGAACTCTACCCAACCATTCGACCGCCGCAACCGAACTCCCTTTGGGTCTTCGTGCCTTTGTGGTCCAAAGCCGTTTCCATCACGAAGGCACCAAGACGACAAAGCGATCTTGGTCTCGTTTTTCGGCTTGGCTATAAATCAACAACATCTGGACGACATCGAAATTCCAAGGATGGATGACCGTGAAGATTCGCAGTGTGTGGCTGACGAAGTGGGTGGCGCGGTTTATTGTCGCCACCATGAAACTGCTATTCGCAACGAGTCGCAAAGAGTTCGTCATCTTCCCCGGCACGAATGGCTGGGATCCCAATGTGCCGGATCGTTTTCTGTTCTCGGTCTGGCACGACGTGCTGCTCTTCCCGTTGCTCGTGTCGAGACCGCAAAACATGTCGGCGCTGACCAGCCGGCACCAAGACGGTGCGTATGTCGCCGAGATTCTGCGGCTGCTGAATGTCGAACCGTATCGAGGTTCCAGCACACGCGGCGGTGCGCAGGCCGTGAAACAACTCCTCAACGTCGCCAGCCAATTGCACATCACGCTCACTCCCGATGGCCCACGCGGGCCTCGACGCGAGATGAAAGATGGACTCGTGTTTTTGAGTTCGCGCACCGGCCTGCCGATTGTTCCCGCGGCATTCAGTTGCCGGCGTGGAGTGCGGATCAAAGGGACTTGGACCGACATGCTGCTCCCCCTCCCCTTCACGACGACGTACTGCATTCTCGGCGAGCCGATCCACATCCCGGCGAATCTGACTCGTGAAGAGATCGACCACAACAAGCAGCGAGTTCAAGAAGCGATGGACCGACTGTATGCTCGCGTCGACGACTGGGCAGCCGGCCGCATTGGGCGGTTCGAAACGGAGGAGGCGACGCTCATTCGCGATGCTGCTTGAAGGGGGATTGCAAAATGAAAATTGCAAATTGCAAATTGCAAATTGGACAAGCCAAGCGACTCACTCGTTTCAGGTGCCTTCAATTTGCAATTTGCATTTTTCAACTTGCAATTTGCAATGCCCTTTTTGCCGCTGAGCCAATCGAGGCCGACATCCTGCTCAAAGGTGGAACCGTCTTTGACGGCACCAACTCGGACGGCAAAGTTGGCGACGTCGCAATCAAAGGAGACCGCATCGTCGGCGTCGGCAAGTTCGAGGTGAAGTCGGCCGAGTGGGAGGTCGACTGCACTGGTCTCGTCGTCTGCCCCGGCTTCATTGATCTGCACAATCACAGCGACTCGCAGATCGTGTCGCCGAAAACGCGAGCTAACGTCAACTTCATCATGCAGGGCTGCACGACGATCGTCACCGGCAACTGCGGATCAGGACCGGTCGATTGCAGTGAGTACCTCTCGAAGATCGACTCAGCCGGCGCGGGGACGAATGTAGCTCACTTGCTGCCGCAGGGATCACTGCGAGGCAAAGTGCTCGGCAGCGCTCAACGAAAGGCGACGGCCGACGAAATCAAGCAGATGCGAGAACTGGCCGACAAGGCGATGCGAGACGGCGCGTTCGGGATGTCCACCGGTTTAATCTATGTCCCCAGCAGTTACGCCGACACCACCGAGTTGATCGAGATCGCAAAGGTCGTTGGTAAGCACGGCGGCATCTACGCCAGTCACATTCGAGGCGAAGGCAAAGACCTACTCGATTCGGTCAGCGAGGCGATCAAGATCGGTCGCGACGGCGGCTGCCCGATTCATGTCTCGCACTTCAAAGCCAGCGGCCAGGATGCTTGGGGTCTAATTCGTCCCGCGGCGCAGCTCATCGAAGACGCTCGCAAGATGGGCCTGAAGGTCACGGCCGACCAATACCCGTACATCGCGTCGAGCACCTCGCTGGACGCGACTGTGTTGCCAACTTGGTCGCTCGCCGGAGGCCGAGAAAAACTGCTTGAAAGGCTGAAGGACAAAGAGCAGTCCGCTCGCATCATCAAGTTCGTGACTGACCGAGTGGAGAAGGCCGATGACGGCGAACGCATTCGCATCTCGTCCTGTGCGAAACATCCGAAGTACGTCGGCCGCAGCCTGGCCGACATCGCGAAGTCCGAAAAAACGAAGCCGCTCGACGTGACCTTGAAAATCATCCGCGACGGCGGGGCCGGCATCGTCAGTTTCAGCATGAGCGAAGAGGACGTGCGCTACGCGATGACGCTGCCGTGGGTTGCGACCGCGTCCGACGGCCGAGCCTATCTTCCCTCCGCCGACAAACCGCACCCGCGCAGCTACGGCACCTTCCCGCGCAAGATCGGCGAATACTCGGTGAAGGAAAACGTCCTGCCACTCGCCGCCGCGATCCGCTCCTGCACGTCGCTCCCCGCCGACATCCTCGGCCTCCCCGACCGAGGCCGACTCGCCGTCGATCACTTCGCCGACATCGTCGTCTTCGACCCGAAAAAAATCCGAGACACCGCCACCTTCGACAAACCCCACCAATACGCCACCGGCATTCAATTCGTCTTCGTCAACGGCGAACCCGCCGTGAAAGAGGGCGAGGCAACCGGTGCGCTGGCGGGGCGAGCGTTAAAGCGTGTGGATGGAAAGTAAATATCAACGATGAGTAGATCCACGCAGTCGATTGACTCAGCAGCAGAATTGGCACGTCGATTTCAGTCGCTGCTCTTGGAGTTCGCGGAACATCGCACCGCCGAGGCATCGCGGCTGTCGAAGTTGCTCGATGTGTTTCAGAGCGGGCGAATGAAGTGGGCAGAATCTCAGCGAGAGACGGCTGATGACTTCAACCTTTTCGGCGTCATGGGCGTTGACGGTAATGAGCTTTGCCACTCGAACGTACTTGCTTGGCTGCTCGATCGCCGGATTGAGCATGGAACTCACGCTCAAGAAAAACTAGGTTTTCGTTTATTCCTCGAAGAACTGGCCCCCGACTTTCAACAAGGAGATGCTAGCCGAGTTCTCGATTATGCGGACGAGCCGAGTTACTGGGTTTGCCGTGAGGTATCCGGCGACGAATCGAGAGTCGATGTTGAGGTCGCTGCACGCAACAAGTTTCTAATCCATATCGAGAACAAAATCGGCTCAAGTGAAGGGAAACGACAAACTCATCGTGAGTGGCAAGACTTGCAAGCTCGCGGGAAAGAGTTGGGTGTTCCTGAATTCGCATGTCACGGAGTTTTTCTAACGTTAGATGGAACGCCGCCAAAGAATAATAACTTTGTCGCAGTAAGTTGGAGCCGGATCGCACAGGTGTTTGCACGGTTTGCGGATGAAGCAAAACCACACGACGTGAAACTATTCGCTCGCCATTATTCCTCCAAGGTCTTCCGAATGCTGATTAAGGCCGAGCGTCAGAAAGCCGAGGTGATCAATGACGATGTTCAATGAGCCAGAAGTTGTGCTGATCCGCAGGTGGGCGGACGTACGACTACTTGAAGATGGGGTAAAATCGATACGCGGTAAATACGCCGAGATTTTTGAAGAGGTGCTTCAAACGGTACAGAAGAAACGTCGCGACCTTAATTCCCCGTCAAGCAAAAATCTGCGACGGTACGGCAGTGTAGGAATAGCGAAAAAGGCGTGGCTCTCTGAAACCAATTCTCGGCACTCAGCAATGTGGATCTATAACATTGGGATAGAAAATCTGATCGAGCAGGACCAAGAAGCACCGCAGATGTCGGTGCAAATTTATGATCCAGATGTTGACCTTCAAGAGGCGACAAATCGACTCCGTGAGTACGCAGAAGGGCTTGTAGCTAAAAAGTCTATTAGCGAGGACGAGTTTCATAGGATCGGTTTTGATTGTGATAAATCCGAAGCGTATCTCTGGTCTCCGTTGAAGGAATCACGCGACGAGTTACTTGAACTACTCCTCAAAGATGAAGCTCGCGGCTTTATCGACCATATGGTTCAGCATTTCGAGTGGTTGGCAATGTTTGCTCCAGTTGTGGACGAATTTCATTTGGCTAAGACAAAGACAGCAAGTCCGAAGAGATCGCCATGATGTCGAGCGGGACGTGTGATCTATGGGCCTTTAATGAGTTGGCTGAGTCGTTTGAACTCTGGCGAACCGGCGTCAGCGCACCATTCGAACATCACGGATTCGGTGGTGGTGATGATCGCTCCGCTGGCGGCCAGGCGGCGGAGGGCGATTTTCCAGTCGAGTTTGGCTCGGCTGGCGAGGGCGTCGGCGGGGACGAAGACTTGATAGCCGCTCGATAGCAGGTCGAGCACCGTTTGCAGCACGCAGACGTGAGCTTCGATGCCCGCCACGACGATTTGAAAACGGCCGTCGGGATGCTCGGCCGCCGTGCCCCAACCCAGACACTCGGCCGCGCTGAAGCAGACTTTGTCCGGGATCGTCACGCCGTCGAGCAACTCACGCAGTTGCGGCACCGTCGGGCCGAGTCCCTTTGCGTACTGCTCGGTCGCGGAGACCGGCACGCCGAACAGCTTCGCCGTGTCGATCAGCTTGCGGCAGTTCGCGATCAGCGACTCGCGCACGGGGATCGCCGGCATCAGCTTTTCTTGCACATCGACGATCAGCAATCGGCTCTCGCCGCGACCGATCAGTTCGTGGCTGCGTTCGTAAGACATGCGATCTCCTCGTAGCCACGCTCGCCAGAGCATGGGTCGTTGCGTTTCACTCGCCCACGCTCTGGCGAGCGTGGCTACCGCTGTTTTGTGCCGCAGTGAGATGAATCGTGCAAGCTTCGGCAGACGAATGCGACGCGATCTGTTCGCGATAGCGGATGGCTTCGAGTTCGTCGCGATACAGAACCCACAGCGTCGGGCCCCACGAGGATTGGCCGACTCCGACACAGTCTTGATCGATGAGCCACTTGGCCAACGCGGCCATCTGCGGATCAGCGAAGATGCCGCCTTGGACCGGCGCGAAATGTGAACCGTTTAGCTGCCCGAATTCTCGGAGGGCGGCGGCGGCGGACGAAAACTCAGCGTTCGCAACTGCGGGCAGCAATTCCATGAGCACGATTCGGCAAAGCGTCTCGGTCAACGAGGCAGGCATCGGAGTCAGTTGCGAGAATGCGGCGCGTTCGGCATCCCCCGACAAACCTCGACGGTCGTTGGGTGAGACAAGTAACACTCGCCATTCCGATGGAAAGTCGAGCCGCGCGACGAGCGGACTGATTTCGTCGGACTGCCGTTTGCCTCCCTCGACCAACAAACCGCCGTGTTCAAAGCCGTGAATGCCGAGCGCGGATCGCGCGCCGCGGCCGACTCGACGAGCCAATTCTGGGGCGGACACGTTGTCTTCGCCGCTCAACCGAGCCAGCGCGGCGGCCAAGGCGAGTGACGTTTGGGTTCCCGAACCCAGACCGGCGTGCGACGGGATGGTCTGCGAAAGTTGAATACGACAGGCGTGTGGCCGATGTTCGACGGGACATCGTTTGCGATACTCGTCTCGCCAAGAGGTCAATCGCGAGGCGATCTCCGGTTCGGCCAAACATTCGTCGCGTTCGGCGGCCTCCACCGAAACCAAACAGCCGGGCGAATCGACCATCAATCCCACGCCACCGAAGTTGCGGCCGTTGGCTGCCTGCACGGCAAGCAATCCGAAATGCAGTCGCGCGCCGGTTTGAACTGTGATGGTCATCTTGGAGTGCGGCGGCTTGACGCCGCCTTCCATTCGTTTGGAAAACGGATTCTCGTGGGCAGGATCAATCGCGCTGTAATGGAGCGCGGCGTCAAGCCGCCGCACTCCAAGGTTAGTCGTAATCTCCGACCATCCAGCGGACGAGGAGGTCGAGTTCTTTGTCGAGCAGGCGTCCACCGAAAGCCGGCATGGCGTTGTTGGAACCGTAGTACTTTTCGTGGCCGGGATTGGTGAGGAACTCGCGCAGCCAACGCTCGCCGCCGTAGTTCGTCAGTGTTGGGCCGGCTCCGATTTCGCCGAGCAGCATGTCTTCGCCGATCGGATGGAGCGAGTGGCAGTCGATGCAATTCGTTTCAAACTTGCCGACCGGGAGTTTTCCGGTCTCGAAGATTTGCCGTCCACGTTTCGGAGCTTCGTCCGAGATGCCCGGTATGCCGCGGCGTTGGCTTTGCGAGTGCAAGAAGGCGACGAGATCGGAGAGAGCTTGTTCGTTCTCTTTCACTCGCCAGTGTTGAGCGTGTGATGTGGACCAGCTCGCCATTTCTCCTTCGAGGAAATGCTTCGACGATTCGGCGACGTTGCCCTCTTTGTCTTTGACGTTCTCCAGCGCGGCAAACGTCCCTTTGAAGTCGGTGATGACCGACTTGATCCATTCGGGCGAACCGAAGTTGCCGAGATCGGTGGCGGTCGGATTTTCGACAATGCGTTCCTTCGGGCCGTGTTTTTCTTTCTCGACGATCTTCACGACTTCATGGCCCGTCGCGTCGTGGCCGTTGTAGCGGTGGCAGGGAGCACAGTTGCGAGCGAACAGACGCGGGCCTTGCGTCTTCGGATCGTTCCGTAGCAACGAGACCGCACCTTCGAGCGGGATACCTGCGGGACGTTCGGCGAGTTCTTCGACGCGGATCGCCTCGACGTGAGCTTGCTTGACTGACGCCTGAAAGTCCGGATCGTTGGTGTCGTTGTACAACGCCAACCCCGTCAGGCCGACGATGCCGAGCATCATCACCATCATGAAGAGCACATTCAGGACGTGGCCGGCTCGCCAACGGCCAATGATTGGCAGTGCCGCGAGGATCGCCATCAAGGCTCCGGGGACGTAGATCGCACCGAATGGGATGCCGAGCTTCTCGACCCACGTGAACCGCAGGAATTGGAACAGGAACAAGAAATACCATTCCGGCCGCGCGGCCGAGTACGCCTCGGACGGATCGGCCGGGGCCGCGAGTTCGGCTCCCTTCCAGATTGTCAGCGTGAGCACCGTGCCCAGCACGGCGAGGCAGGCCACCGCATCTTTCAACACTTGGTCGGGCCAGAACGTCGCGGCCGGTGCGCGATCAGGATCGGGAACCGTGATCCCATGCCGCCGGAAGACGGCGATGTGCAGCACCAGAAATGCGATCAATGTGCCGGGCAGGATCCCCGCGTGCATCGCAAAGAAACGAGTCAGCGTGTGATGCCCGTATTCGGGACCGCCTTGAGCGAGTTGCTGCAACTGCGAGCCGACGACCGGCGTCGCGCCCATGATTTTGGTAGAAACTTGCGTCGCGTAGTAGCCCTTCTGATCCCACGGCAGCAGATAGCCGGTCAGGCCGAGGCCCAGCACGATCTGCATCAAGATCAGGCCGAGCCAGAAATTGATCTCGCGCGGAGCTTTGTAGGCACCGTCGATGACGACCTGCATGAGATGCAACGCCAGCAGCACGGTCATCGCCTGCGCGGAGAAATGATGCAGCCCGCGCACCAGCCAACCGTACTGCATGTGGTTCTGGATGTAGTACACACTCTCCCAAGCGGTCGTCGTGCTGGGGCTGTAAGCGGTCCACAGAAAAAGGCCGGTGATGACCTGAATGGAGAAGGTGAAGACGAGCGTGCTGCCCCAAACGTATCGCCAGCGTGCTCCGCCGGGGATGTTTTCGTAGAGCGCCTCGTGCATCAGCTTTTTGAAGCCGGTGCGGTCGTCGAGCCAGTTGATAAGTGCGTTCATGGTGCTTGATTTTTGGTTGGATTGTTCAACGTAGCCGCCTCGTTCCGCGAGGCGGAGCGAATTGCAGGCGATGATTGATTGTTTGTTCGTTGGAAGTCGATGAAGCGTTCGCTCCTCCTCGCGGGAGCGAGGAGGCTACGTTCACCCGACCGGAATCTTGTCCGGCGTCGTCGCTCGGAAGTTTTGGAATTTGACCCAGACTTCGGTGCCGTTGCGGATTTCAACTTTGAGCGTATCGAGGCCTCGTGGCGGGATGTCGTTTTGCATCTCGCCGTCTTCGTCGAAGGTGCTCGTGTGGCAGGGGCAGAAATAGTTTTTGTCCGCCGCCTTATAATCCACCATGCAACCCAGATGCGGGCAAATGGAGTTAAACGCCACGACTTTGTCTGTGTCCGTCCGCCGCAGATAGACCGATCCGACGGGCTGATTGAGATACGTGTTCCAGGCATCGACCCGGTCCATGATGATCTTCACCAACTGTGGTTGGCCGTTGATTTCCAGAGCCTCCAGCGTGACCGGCATTTTCAGGAAGCCATCGCCGCTGCCGCTTTTCTTCTTTCGCATGATCGGATCAAGAAAGAAGGCCAGCCCAGCAAAGGCCGGCACCGTTCCGACGAGCAGGCCGATGCCAGCGGCGAGAATGTGTGTCATGAAACCTCGCCGAGGTTCGCCCGGCGGGTGCTCGTGGAGTTCGAGATGAGGTTGAGACATCGCGTGACTCTCTTTTCAAAGGCGGGAGTTGAGGAAGGACTCAGGTGGCCAAAGCCGCTTTGATCGCGGTCAGCACTTGAGCAATCGCGGTTGGCACAGGTCCAGGGAGGATTGCACCGGCGGCTTGTTTGTGGCCTCCGCCGCCGAAACGTTCGGCGATCTCGGCAACATTCAAACCGACTCGGCTGCGGAAACTGAT
The DNA here is from genome assembly GCA_945904015.1 of Candidatus Kuenenia stuttgartensis. GTDB lineage: Bacteria > Planctomycetota > Planctomycetia > Planctomycetales > Planctomycetaceae > SXKJ01. The sequence goes on from CAMDPK010000006.1 coordinate 54,842, forward strand.
CTTCACGGATTTGGTGGGTTGTTCGATGGCGATGAACGCGGCTTTGGTCCCTGAAATCTTCAAGCACTCATTGACGAGGTCTTCGGTGTCAGCCGGGACCGCACCGGTTTCGGCGAAGTCTTGCTGAGTCACCGTGATGTACGCCAGTTGGCCGTCGAAATCGAGCTTCACAGTGCCGAGTACTCGGCCCGCCAATTTGGTTCTGCCGAGGGTCGTCTGCTCGTACAACACTTGGAACAGTAAATTCGGTTGCGCACCGGCGTCAATCAGGTCGCCAGCAATGCGGAGCGTGTTCGCAGTTGTCGACGGAAATCGAAACCAACCGGTGTCAGTCGCGATCGCACAAAACAGAGCGTCGGCGGCGGCCTTCGAAATCGGCACGTCGAAGAAACGGAACAATTGAAAGACGAGTGCGCCGGTTGCCTCAGCGTTGGTGTCTTTGAACTCGACCGCGCCCAAATCATCCGAACTGACGTGGTGGTCGATCAGCACTTTCTTCGCTTTGGTGTGCTTGATGACGCTGCCGAGTTCTGTGAGCTGTCCCCACGCGCTGGTGTCCAGAATCATGTGGATTTCGGTATCGAGCGCTTCGGCCGAGGTCATCCCCTCACCGAATTTTTTAACTCGCTGTGTCGGGTCCAAGAACAGCAAATTGGCCGGTGAACTCGAGGGGTTGACGATCCGCACTTCCTTGCCCATCGCTTCGAGCAATGCCGCCATGCCAAGTTCCGAACCCAGCGCGTCGGCATCGGGCCGCACATGGCTGGAGAGCACGAAGCGTTGGTGCTCGGCAATGATCGGACGCAGCGGTTCCCAGTTGATCGGCATGTGTCAGTTTCCGTTTTCTTGTCTGGCCGAATGCCGTGAGTCGAAAGCCGATGGCCGCGATACCGATTTTCGGACTTCAGAAAAACGGTACCACGGCCATCGGCAGACGGCCGACGGTGATCGGCCAGACCAAACTACAGCCCGATTGCCGCGTTCGCCAGAGCACGCACGGCTTCCAGGTCACGATTGAGCTGTTGCTTTAGGGCATCACTCGACTCAAACCGCACAACATCCCTGACCCGCGCGAGCAAATCGACATCCAACGTCTGCCCGTACAAGTCACCGATGAAGCCGAGGATGTGGACTTCAAACTTTCGGCCCGCCTCGCCGAATGTGGGATTTGGGCCGAGGTTGATTCCAGCCGGATAGGTCTTCTCAGCGACAGTGCAAATGCCCGCATAAACTCCGTCCGGTGGCAGCAGTGTCGTGATCTCTTCCAAGTTGGCCGTCGGGAATCCGATGGTTCTGCCACGCATCGCCCCCACACTGACGACGCCCCGTACTCGATACGGATGGCCGAGCATCTCGACGGCTTCGGTGATTCGTCCGGAAGCAATTCGAGTTCGGACTTCGCTCGAGGAAATCATTTGGCCATTCACGATCACCGCCGGGACGACTTCAAGTGAGCAGCCAGAAGCATCGCACAGCGTTCGTAGCGTCTGCACGTTGCCAGCTCGGTGGTGACCGAAGAAAAAGTTCGGACCTTCGACCAAGCCGATCGCACTGAGCTTGCCCAACACGATCTCGTGAAAGAACTCGTCCGGCGTGAGTTGCAACAGCGCGTGATCGGTTGGATAGACGACGACCGTGTCGATGCCGTGCTGCGCAAACAGTTCGAGTTTGTGGTCGAGCAGACTCAGTGCCGGGGGTGTCTGAAGTGGTCGCAGCAGCGTGATGGGATGCGGATCAAACGTCATCACGACTGCTGGCGTGTTTGCGGCATCAGCTCTCGCGACGAGCGTGGCCAACATGCTCTGGTGGCCGCGATGCACGCCGTCGAAGTTGCCGATGGCGACCCAGCCGCCGCGGTATTGGTCAGGTTTTTGAAAGCCGCGTTGGATGTGCATCGGGGCCGGGGGGGGAATTGCAAATTGCAAGTTGCAAATTGGCGAGACAGAGAACTCAGTCAAACCGGCATCAAACAAGTTGCCGGCCAGCGGCACAACCCTGCCGCTCAACTCGCAATTTGAAATTTGCAATTTGCAATTTGCAATCGCCCGACCGTAATCAGCGGAAATGTGCCCGATGCCGGATGATTTCGCCTTCCACCAGATAGACCACATCCTCGGCAATGTTCGTGGCGTGGTCGGCAACCCGCTCGATGTGGCGAGTCGCGGAGAAGAGACTCATGGCCGGTTCGATAAGTTCGGGGTGCTGCTGCATCGTGTCCATCAATTCGTAGATGATCTCGCGGTTGAGTTCGTCGACGGCGTTGTCGGATTCGACGATGTTTCTCGCAAGCTGGCTGTCGAGGCCGACGTAGGCGTCAATCGCCTTGTGCAGCATCTCGACGGCTCGGCTGGCCATCTCTTGGAGCTTCTCCGGAACTTCGATTCCCGGCTGGTTGACGAGGCTGCAAGCCCGCTCGGCGATATGAACGCTGATGTCGGCGACACGTTCCAGTTCGCCGGAGATTTTCAGCACGGTTGTGATGCGTCGCAGGTCGGTCGCCACCGGCTGATGCAGCGCGAGGATCTTGAGGCACTCTTCCTCGATGCTGACGTCGAAGCGATCGACCTCGTCGTCCTGTTTGGCAAGCTCGCGAGCGCGGTCGATGTTCGGGTCGGCCAACTCGTCGACCGCTTTGTGAACCAACTCCTCGACCGTCGCGCACATCGACAGCAGGTTGCGGTGCAGAACGCCAAGGTCGCAGGTGAGATGAGTGCTCATGTGGGGGATTGCAAATTGAAAGTTGAAAATTGCAAATTTGAAGACAGAAAGTGCAGCGACCAATTTGCAATTTGCAATTTTCATTTTGCAATTTGCAATCTCCGACTTGGCAATCAGCCGAACCGCCCCGTGATGTAGTCTTCCGTCTGCTTCTTCTTCGGCGTCGTGAACAGCTTCTGGGTGTGGTCCTTCTCGATCAAATAGCCTTGATAAAAGAACGCGGTCCAGTCGCTGATGCGGGCGGCTTGTTGCATGTTGTGGGTGACGATGACGATTGTGTAGTTCTGCTTCAACTCGAAGATCAAGTCTTCGATGCGGGCGGTCGAGGCCGGATCAAGCGCGGAGGCCGGCTCGTCCATCAGGATCACATCCGGATTGGTGGCGAGTGCTCGCGCGATGCAGAGGCGTTGCTGTTGGCCGCCGGAGAGTGCGAGTGCGGAGTCTTGCAAGCGATCTTTGACCTCGTCCCACAACGCGGCCCGCTTGAGTGACTGTTCGACGATTTCCGAGAGTGTTTTGTAGTTGCGCTGCCCGGCGATCTTCGGGCCGTAGGCGACGTTGTCGAAGATCGACTTCGGAAACGGTGTCGACTTTTGGAAGACCATGCCGACTCGTTTGCGGAGGGCGACGACATCGACGTCGGGAGCGTAAATCTCTTGTCCTTCGAGCAGCACTGTGCCGTTGTGGTGTGCTCCTTCGATGATGTCGTTCATCCGGTTGAGCGCCCGCAGAAACGTGCTCTTGCCGCAGCCGGAGGGGCCGATGAAAGCGGTCACGGCGCGTTCGGCGACGGTCATCGACACATCGAACAGCGCCTGCTTCTCGCCGTAGAAGAAGTTGAGATTGCGAACGTCGAGTTTCGTGACCTCGGTTTCCACGGGACGGATCCTTTTGGCCGACTCGCGTTGCTGCCGCTGATGCACCAGTTCGTTGAAACTTTGCATGATGGTCATGACAGCCGAGCCTCGGAGCGGAATGCGTTTTAGTCTGTCGAAATTGGGTTGGCTACCAGCGAGTACTCTTTTGGAATTTGTGTCGAATCACGATCGCAGCGGTGTTCATCAGCAACAGAATCGTCAGCAGCACGACGATGCCAGCGGCGGCGACGTGCTGGTAATCGGCCTGCGGGCGGTTGATCCAGTTGTAGACTTGCAACGGCAGCGCGGTGAATTTGTCGAACGGAGCGTCCACCAAACCGTGCGGGTTGCGAAAGATGTCGCCGACGTTTGTGATCTCGCCGGGGCAATAGGCAATGAACGTCAAAGCTCCGATCATCATCAGCGGCGCGGCTTCACCCATCGCTCGCGAGAGAGCCAGGATCACACCGGTCATGATCCCCGGCATTGCGGCGGGCAGCACTTGGTGACGGATCGTTTGCCACTGCGTCGCTCCCAAGGCATACGACGCGATGCGAATCGACGACGGCACGGCTCGCAACGCTTCCTGAGCCGCGACGATCACCGTCGGTAGCACGAGCAGCGCCAGCGTCAGAGCGCCGGCGATCAGCGATCGCTCGAACGGCAGCGGCACGTCTAGCGTCGTGAAGCCGAGGTTCAGCACCAACGTCTTCCCACCTTTGCCGAACAGGCCAAACATTCGCACGAAGGCCGTCAAGCCGAGAATGCCATACACGACGGACGGCACGCCCGCGAGGTTCGACAAGTTGATTTGGATGAGCCGCTTGAAGTGGCCTTCGTTGGCATACTCTTCGAGATAAATTGCCGAGCCAACTCCGATCGGCACCGACAGCAACGCCACCAATCCGATCAGCCACAGGCTGCCCCAAATCGGAGCGAGAATGCCCGCCCGACGCGGGTGTCGCGAGTCATAGTTGGTGAAGAATTGTTTGCTCAATGGAATTGCCGAGTCCTCGGCTTTGGCGACCGTTGGCCCCGATGCGCCGGGCTTCACTTTTGGAGCCGGCCACGTCAGGGCTTGCCACAAGACACTGACCAGCAGCACCGCCAGCACGACGAGTCCGAACCACGTCGAACCGCAACACAGCCACTCGAACACCTTGCCGATGCGGTGCCGCCGAGCCAATTCAGGTTCCTGAAGTTTCGCCGGGGCGCTCATTCGTAGACCTCCCGGAAACGCTTCATGACTCGTTGAGCCAGCACGTTCATCCCCAATGTAATGAGGAACAACGTGAACCCGACGGCGTACAGGCTCTTGTATTCAATCGTCCCGGCTGGCGTGTCCCCCAGGCTGATGTTGACGATGTAGGCCGTCATGGTCTCCATGCTGCGGAACGGATTGAGTGATAGCCGCGGCATCTGTCCCGCCGCGATGCTGACCGCCATCGTCTCGCCGATGGCTCGTGAGATCGCCAGCAGGAAAGACGCGACGATCCCGGAGAGCGCCGCGGGCACGACCACTTTCAGCGACACGTCATATTTTGTCGAACCGAGCGCGTAGCCCGCCTCGCGCAGCCCACGCGGCACCGCTCGGAGTGCGTCTTCGCTGAGCGAACAAACCGTCGGAATGATCATGACTCCGAGGACCACGCCCGCACTCATCGCGTTGAAGATGTCCACGTCGATGTGCAGCAGACTTTGAAAGATCGGCCGCAGGACATACGGCGTCACGAACACCAGCGCGAAGTAGCCGTAGACGACCGACGGAATCCCGGCCAAGACTTCCAGCACCGGCTTCATGGCTCGGCGGAAGCGTGGCTTGGCGTATTCGCTGAGGTAGATCGCCGCCGCCAAGCCGATCGGCAGGCCGATCAAACTGCCGATGCCGGCGATGACAAACGTGCCACACAACAGCGGCAAAATGCCGAAATGTTTGTCGGCGAATTGCGGACTCCATTCGGTGTCGGTCAAGAAGTCCCACAGCGACACGTCCTGGAAGAATGCCGTCGAGCCAGGCGCGACCGCATAGACCGCCTCAGTGAAAAACATGTAGACGATCGCCAGCGTCGTGATCAGCGATAGCGACGCGCAACTCACCAGCACCGCGCGCACTCCGGCTTCCCGAGCACGAACCCACGAAAACTGCTTTTGCAGTCGCAGGCCGACCTTCGGCGGAGTCAGTGGCGAGGCAACATTCGCGAGCGACAAGCGGTGTTCCTTGAAAGGGGTCAATCCACAGCCGCGCTCGGCTACTTCGCCGACAGAGCCTCGGTCAGTCGTTGCTGGGATTCCTTCAGGTCGTTCTCTGGCAACTGGATGTAATGAACATCTTTGACGTAGTCCTGGCCTTGGGCGATGTAGTACTTCACGAATTCAGCGACCTGCGGCTTCGCGAGCGACTTCAAGTTGATGTGAATGAACAGCGGCCGAGACAACGGTTTGTAAGTGCCGCTGAGAATCGTCTCGTCGGTCGGCAGCACTGCCTGCGAAGCATCATCTCCGTCGGCGATCGCCACCAGTTTCACCTTGTCCTGATTGTCGGCGTAGTAGGCGTAGCCGAAGTAGCCCAGCGAGTTCTTGTCGCCGTTGACTCCTTGCACCAGCACGTTGTCGTCCTCGCTGGGGGTGTAGTCCGAGCGGCATTCTTTCGCTTTGCCGTTGATCGCTTCGGTGAAGTAATCGAACGTGCCCGAATCTGAGCCGGGGCCATACAGCCGAATCTCGGCATCCGGCCAAGCCGGGTCGAGTTCATTCCACTTCTTGAGCTTGCTGCCGGTGTTCCAAAGCTTCTTGAGCTGCGCGACGGTCAGAGCCTTGCACCAATCGTTCTTGGGATTGACCACGACCGACAAGCCGTCGATCGCGACCTTCAGTTCGAGGTACTCGATGCCATTCTTTTTGCAGGCTTCGATTTCCTTCGCCGAAATCGCTCGCGACGAGTCATTGATGTCCGTCTCGCCGGCCACAAACCGCTTGAACCCACCGCCAGTCCCGGCGATACCGACGCTGACCTTCACATCCTTGTGGACCTTCATGAACTCTTCAGCGACCGCCTGAGTAATCGGGAACACGGTGCTGGACCCGTCCGCGAGTACTTCGCCTGCCAGCTTCTCGGCGGGAGCAACCACTTTCGGAGGGCTTGCCGGGTCATCCGTCTTGGAGCCATTCGTCTTCGGCGGTGGAGTGGCACCGGAGCCGCTGGATTTGCTGTCCTCCACCGAACAACCCGTCGCCAATGCCAACAAAAGTGAAGAAGTCAGGAGCGTTCGTCTCGAGAATGTCGTCATGGAAACCTCTGGAAGGGGAGCGTCAAGAGCTTCAGCCAGCTCGGAATTCGGTGGCTCAATTTGAGCGGCGAAACGCTACGAAGGTGCCATGAAGATGGGAACTCAGTCCTGTTAAGAAACGATGAAGACGATCGCTTCGCCGCGCACGGGCACGACAAATCGCATCGTGGGATCATGGCCGCAATTGCTTGGCCGATGCCCAGTACAGGCCGCCGCCCATCACGATGGTGCTCAGCAGCGTGAAGACCCGCGCGAGCACGATCTTTTCGCCCAGCCTCCAGCCACCGACAGCCGAACCGATCGCAATGGCTGAATTCAGTGCGCTGCAAACCAGGACTGAATGACCACAATCACTCCGTACGACAACGCGGCAACAATCCCAGACGCCGGGATTGTCAGGATCCACGCCCAAATCACACGACGGGCAATCCCCCACTGGACTGCTGAGAATCGTTGAACGGCGCCGACTCCGATAATCGCCCCCGTAATCGTGTGCGTCGTGCTGACAGGAATCCCCATGTAGGCCGTGCCGAACAGCGCCACGGCAGCGGCCGTTTCGGCGCAGGCACCGCTGTACGGCCGCAGCTTGGCGATCTTCAGGCCCATCGTCTTCACGATGCGCCAGCCGCCGCACAACGTCCCGAGGCCGATCGCCAGGTGGCAGACCAGCACGATCCAAAATGGAAACGTCTCTTTGCCAGATTCAAAGCCGAGCTGCCGTTCCTTCCACAGCGTCGCGTACAGCAACGCGGCGACGATGCCCATTGTCTTTTGTGCGTCGTTGGTGCCGTGTCCCAGACTGAATGCGGCGGCAGAACCGAGTTGCACAACTCGAAACCACCGATCCACTCTGGAGGGAAGTGCCCGCCGAAATGTCCACAGCAAAGCCACGATGAAGATTAAGGCCAGCACCAGTCCCACGAACGGCGAGATCACAATGTATTGCACCGTCTTGATAAAACGGTCCCATTGCAACACGCCGGAAAACTTCGCCGCGTGGGCCATTGCCGCTCCGCCGAACCCACCCAGCAATGCGTGCGATGAACTGGTGGGAAGACCGACATACCATGTGATCAGATCCCATACGATGGCCCCGATCAATCCGGCCAAGATCACGTCGGGCGTCACAAACTCCTTATGCACCATCTTGCCGACGGTGTTGGCGATCGCGACGCCAAACACCCATGCGGCTGCAAAATTCCACCACGCCGCCCACAACACCGCCGGCAGCGGCCGAAGCACCCGCGTGCCGACCACCGTCGCGATCGAGTTGGCCGCATCGTGAAAACCGTTGATGAAATCGAACGCCAGAGCCACCACGAGAATGAACAGCACATACGGATTCTGCGCGATTTGCCCCATATCGCGCACGAATTCTCCAAAGACCTGATCAATCACTTCCATTCGCAGTCGCTCCAGTTTGGCAAGGTGCAGTCGAATCGCTCAACTTGCCTTCACGACGATCTCGTTGATCACGTGCGCCACGTCGCGGCAGGCATCAACGGTGTTTTCCAGCCACGCATACACTTCTCGCTGTTTGATGAACGTCATGATCTCCGGCGGGGCGGCGAACAAGTCCGCCTCGACGTTGCGATACACTTCGTCGGCCATGTTCTCCAGCCGGCTGATCTCGCGCAACTCGATAGCCATCTTCTCTGAACTGATTTGCTTGTTCTTGCGGAGCATACTCACGGCCCGTTGCACATGGTTGCACGACTCTTGAATGATGAGCGCCATCTTGACCGCTTCAGGCGTCGGCTTTTCGATGCCGAACGCGGTCAGCCGAAACGCGGCCTCTTCCATGTTGTCGAGCACGTCATCGAGGCTCGTGGCGAGCGTGTGAATGCCCTCGCGGTCGAACGGCGTAATGAACGTACGGCCGAGCGACGTCAGAATTCCCGCGACGGCGATATCGCACTTGTGCTCCAGCTCGCGAATCTCGTTCATGCGCCGTTCGCGGTGATCGAAGTGGTCCACGAGTTCCGCAAACGTCTGTGCCGCAGTGACGATGATCTTGGTCACAGCATCGAACTGGTCGAAGAATTTCTGTTCCCGCGGAATCAAAGAGAATCGCATGGTGCTCCTTGAGAGTACAACAAAGTTAAATAGCGGCCTTCGATAGGTCTTCACGCAAACTTTACGAGTTTTTCACGAAAACTTCACGAGCCACAATCTACTCGGACGGCGAACCGACTCGCAACTCGGTCACACCGACGAGTTGTTCACTGCGGGCAGTCGAACAGCGAAAGTGCTGCCGCGTCCGAGTTCGCTGGCGACTTCCACCGAGCCGGCGAAAACCTGCACCCAGTGTTTCACGATGGACAGGCCGAGGCCGGTCCCGCCCAGTTCGCGAGAGCGGGCTTTGTCCACGCGAAAGAACCGTTCGAAAACGCGGGCTTGATGTTGCTTGGGAATGCCGAGGCCAGTGTCTTCGACCTCGATCACCGCGCGGCGGCCGTCGATGCGCCAGCGAACCGACACACGGCCTCCCGACGGCGTGTACTTGATCGCGTTGTCCACCAAATTGTTGAGCACCGTCAGCAGACCTTCTTCGTCCGCCCACACGACAACAGACTCCGACGGCGGATGTGTCTGCAACGCGACCCCCTTCGACGCCGCGACCGGCAGATACTCATCCAGACAAACTTGCACGGCATTTGCAACCGGCACAGGCAACAACTCGTAAGCCTCTTCGGCCGACTCGATGCGGGCGAGACTGAGCAAATCGAGGATCAGCTTGTGCAGCCGTTCGGCCTGCTCGTCGATCCGTTCGAGGAACTTGCGGTTGTTGTCGGGATCGTTGATCGCGCCGTCGAGCAGCGTTTCCGTGTAGGCCTGAATCGTCGTCAGTGGCGTCTTCAATTCGTGCGAGACGTTTGAGACAAACTCGCGCCGCAGATTTTCGAGACGCCGCAACTCGGTCACGTTGTGCAGCACGAGTACCGCTCCCGGCGGCGGATCGCCCGGCAGTGGCGAGGCGATCAACGCGACGATCGCGTTCGTGCGCGGCACTCCGTATTCGACTCGCTCCGGCACACGACCGGCCAGCACTTCCTCGACGACCTTTTGCACGCGCGGATGCCGGGCCGCCTCGAACATGGATCGCCCCGTGGCTTGTGTCGACGGCAAATCGAGCAACGGCCCGGCCGCCGCGTTCGCGTACAAAATTCGCTGCCGCGAGTCGATCACGACGACCCCTTCGATCATCGAGCCGAGCACCGTTTCCATCAGTTCGCTGTTCTCTTCCGATTGCCGCCGGCTGACCTGGAGCTGCTCGACCCGTTGAGCCAACTCGCGGCTCATCGTGTTGAACGCGAGAGCCAGCGTCCCGATCTCGTCGCGATTGCGGACGACGACTTCCTGCCCGAAGTCTCCCGCCGCAATTGCCTGTGTCGCTTGAGTCAATCGTTCGAGCGGCCGGACCAGCCGCCGTTCCAGCAGATAGCTCGCCAGCAGCGCCGCCAACGTGACCACCGCCGCCATTCCTGCGACCAACCGCGAGGCCGCTTTCAAGCGTGCCTCGAACGGAGTCCACGGCAGCGCGACACGCACAAACCCGCGCGGCTCGTCACGCGAGCCGACTCGCACCGCGCAGTATTCATACGGCTCACCGACCGACAGACTCGGCCGCGTCACGAACCCCACTCCGTGTTCCGCCGCCTGCACGATCTCCGGCCGGTCGCGATGATTCTCCATCTGCCGCGCATCGGCCGCCGAATCCGCCAGCACAGTCCCGTCCGCACGAACCAAGGTCAGCCGAGTCCCGACTTCACGGCCCAGCGATTCCAACTTCGGCTGCCACGTCGCTCGCAATTCTTCGACCGGAGCGTCCGACGATTCCCACACTGACTCGGCCAGCAATCGCAACACAGCCGCCTCGTCCCGCAACCGCTGCCGCACCTCAGACTCAATCGCTTCACGCTGGCGGCTCTGAAACAGCACGACAAACACCGCCGCCGCCACGATCGTCAACGCGGCATACGTCAGGAACAATCGCCAGAACAAACGAGACGACCACATCACTTCGGTTGTCCCAACGTTACTTTCAACGTCACTCGCTCACCTTTGCGGAGCACGATGACTTCGACCTCTTCGCCCGACTTGAACTTTCGCAGGGCGAGATCGAAGTCATCGAGGCTGCCGATTTTGTTCTTGCCGAATTCGACGATGACGTCGCCGGCTTTGACTCCTCCCTTGTCGGCCGGGCTGCCACCAGAGACACCCGATAGCGCGTACCCGGGAGTTTCGTTCCCCAGGTCCGGGATCGAGCCGAAGTACGGCCGGCTACCTCCGCTGCGAGTTTGAGCCTGATCGCCGGAACCTTTGACTTCGACGTACTGCGGCTTCTCGGCGGACTGCACGGTTTCCAGCGTGATTTGCTCGACCATGTCGACCACGCGCGCCATGCCGGGGTAGTTGATGAGATTCCAATCGTCACCCGGCCGGTGATATTCGCTGTGCGTGCCGGTGAAGAAGTGCAGCACCGGAATTTTCTTGGCGTAGAACGACGACTGATCGCTGGGGCCGAAGCCTTCGGGCTTCATCACGAGTTCGAACTTTGAGGCCCCGTTCAGTCGCTCAAGCTGCCCCTTCCAATGGGCCGAGGTGCCAGTCCCGTAGACGATCAGCTTCTCCTCCTTCAGGCGACCGACCATGTCCATGTTGATCATCGCGACCGTCTTGTCGAGCGGATAAATCGGCTCGGTGCAATACCGAGCCGAACCGAACAGTCCCAACTCTTCGGCCGTGAACGCGATGAACACCAGCCGGCGTTTGAGTGGCTCCTTGCGAGCACCGAATCGCCGAGCCAATTCGATCAGCGACACGGTCCCCGATCCGTTGTCGTCCGCTCCGTTGTGAACGTCTTTGACTCCAGGAGCCAGCGAGTTCTGTCCGCCGAAGCCGACGTGGTCGTAATGCGCTCCAATGACGACCGTTTCCTCGGCCAGTTCGCCCTGCCCTTCGATGACCGCGACGACATTCTTAACCTCGGTTTTGATGAGTTCGACCGACGCCTGACCTTCGGCCTTCCAGCCTGGCAGCACGACGGTTCTCGGCTTGAGATCCTGATCGATCTCGGCTTCCAATGCCGCGAGCGCCTTTTTGAGCGACGCTTGGAGCACCTGATCGAGCGCGGCTTGCGTCACATGAAAAATCGGCCCGCCCGCGTTCTGATTGAATCCGGCGTAGCCAAACTTCATCAGCACGTCGGTCTCGACCTTCGTCACCGCGTCGCGCTGTTGCTGAACCTTCTTGACCGTCTCGTCCAGTTTTTCGCGAGCCGCCTTCACGGCTTCAGCGTTGTTCGCATCCGCGGACAGCAGCGCTGCGGCGGCATCGACGACCGGTTCGGCCGCGTCCTTCGCTCGCTGCTTGGCCTGCTCGATTTCCTTCTTTCCGGAGGCGACATCGTTGACGAACAGAATCGCCGCCGCTCCCTTGCCGAAAGCGTTGCTGATCTTTGCTCGCAGGTCGGCGTGCCGTGATTGCCCGCCGTGTCCGGCCGCGAACGGCCCGTGAGCGTCCCCCTGCCGAGGCGTCTTGCGAATTACGATCAGGACTTTCCCTTTGACGTCGATCCCTTCGAGGTCTTGGTACTTGTCGTCCTTCGCGTCGATCGCGTAGCCGCCAAAGACCAAGTCCGCGCTGAAAGTTCCCGACGCTCCGAACGAACAGACCTGAAAATCCTTGTCGATCGTCAGTTCGATGGTCTTTCCTTCCGGCCCGACCAGCTTGAGCGTGTTCGTCGGCCCAAGCTTCGCGCCGGTGGTCATCGTGAATTCCTGAAACGAATCTCCCCCAGCTTTGGTCACGTTCAGTCCCGCGTCCTTGAACGCCTTGGCGACGTAATCCGCCGCCACGTTCAGCCCGTTGGTCCCGACGCCGCGTCCTTCGAGTTCATCCGACGCGAGGTATTTCAAATCCGACGTCAACCGAGTCACCACTTCGGGAACGACTTCCGCCGACCTACCAGAACGGATGGCAAACACAAACGCCAAGAGTCCGACCGACCAACAAATTGCGGATCGACGAGAAAACAGAACTCGCATTGTTTGACCCTCACATCAAATTGGGCACCGTTGCGTGAAATTCAACGACAACAACGGATTGGAAACTATGCACGCAGCATTCGATAGGCTCGGTAGGTGTATTCGACGCCGCTGTAAACGGTCACGGCCACGGTCGCCCACAAGAGCACATCGCGGGCGAGAAGGAATTGCGAGACTTCCGCGAACCGCGAATCCATCGACAGCAGGCTGCCGGTCACGGCCATGCACTGCAACACCATTTTGATCTTGCCGCTCCAGACGGCGGAGAAGTCGCGGCCGTGCTGTTCGAGGAACGCTCGCAGGCTGGTGACGAACATCTCGCGGCCGAACACGATCAAGGCCATCCAGGAATTCACTCCCGACTCCGGCTTGGCCACCAGAAACAAAAACGCTCCGCAAATGATGATCTTGTCGGCGAACGGATCAAGGATGCGGCCGAGTGTCGTGACCAAGCCGTATTTGCGAGCAATGTAACCATCGAGCGCGTCGGTCGCGGCCGCGACCACAAACATGATCGTCGCCGCGATCCACGACGAGCCGAGCGAGATCATCGCAAACAGCACGACGGCCAGAACCAGCCGAGTCAGCGTGATGAAATTCGGGACGTTCAACGAACGCCGATCAATACGCGGCAGCGGTGGTACTGACGAGTCCACCGACTTGGAATTCGCCTCAGAGGCCGTCATCAAGCGTCTCCTGCCCGAGAACCCCAGGGACGATCCCAAGCGATCCGGTGAGTCGGCTTCGGATCCGGTTTCTTTGCGGGCTTGCGACCGCGAGCCTTGGCAACCGGCTTCGCTTTGCTCTGTGCGAAATTCCGGTACTTCCTGGGTGGCATTGGCGCAGGAGCCGACAGCTTCTCGGCAACTTTGGGGCCGATTTCGGCCGCCACATGCTCGGCTGCCAACCGCAGCAGTTCGCGAATCATCCGCCGCGCACCGACCTTCTTCGTGCCGAGTTGCGACAGATCGATCACTTTCTTTTTCAACAGGTACGCCTCAAGCGTCTGCCAAGCTTCGACCTCCTCGTCGAGCAGCATGACCCCGATGCATTTGGAGATTTGTAATGGCATGACAAACTACCTTTCCTCCTCATTGACAGCATCTCCTGAAACAACACCCAGCAAGTCGTAATCTTGCCGAGCTGCAATGATGACCGGAGCAATGTCACCCGGTTCGAGCCCTTCGGCTTCGACAAAGACCGTGCCGTCGATGTCCGGCGCGTCGGCGAACGTGCGTCCGGTGAACACACCCGGCTCGTCGGTCTCGCTGTCGATCAGCACGTCGAGTTCGTAGCCGACCAGCGTGTCGGCGAAATCGAACGCGATCTGCTGTTGAATCTCCATCAACTCGTCGCGGCGAGCATTCTTGACCTCTTCCGGCAGATGATCGCTCAGCTTCTCGGCCGGCGTACCGGGTTCCAGCGAGTAGGTGAAGACACCCATTCGCTCAAACTTCGAGTCGAAGACGAACTGCTTGAGTTCCTCGAACTGCTCATCGGTCTCGCCGGGGAAGCCGGTGATGAACGTCGTTCGCAGGACGAGATTCGGAATGCGGTCGCGTAGCTTGTGGACCAGTTCAACCGTTTGATCGCGGTTGACTCGGCGTTGCATTCGCTTGAGCATCGTGTCGTTGATGTGCTGCAACGGCATGTCGAGATACGGCAGAATTTTCTCGCTGCCGGCGATGGTCTCGATCAGCTCGTCCGAGAAGTTGATCGGATACAGGTACATCAGCCGAATCCAATCCAGCCCCTCGACTTGATCGAGTTGCCACAGCAACTCGGTCAAACGCACCTTGCCGTACAAATCGAGGCCGTAATACGTCGTGTCCTGTGCGACGATGATCAGCTCGCGGACGCCGTCAGCCACGAGTTCTTTCGCCTCGGCAATGATCATCTCGATTGGCTTCGTGATGTGCTTGCCGCGCATCTTTGGAATCGCACAAAACGTGCAGGTCCGGTCGCAGCCTTCGGAGATTTTCAAATACGCGAAATGATCCGGCGTGATCCGCAACCGAGCTTGATCGTTCATCGCCTTGATCGGAGCCGGTCGAAACAGCATCCGTTGCTCGGTTTGCTGTCCAAGCAGTCGATCGGCAACTTTCGTGATCTCGTCCCGACCGAAGACGCCGACGATGTGGTCGATTTCCGGCATCTCGTCGAGCAAACTGCCGCCGACTCGCTCTGGCAGACAGCCGGCGACGATGACGCCCTTTGTGCCACCAGCCTTCTTCAGATCGAGCATCTCTTGAATGACTGCCTTCGATTCGATCCGTGATTGCTCGATGAAGCCACA
Organism: Candidatus Kuenenia stuttgartensis; assembly: GCA_945904015.1. Taxonomy (GTDB): domain Bacteria; phylum Planctomycetota; class Planctomycetia; order Planctomycetales; family Planctomycetaceae; genus SXKJ01. The sequence goes on from CAMDPK010000006.1 coordinate 70,050, forward strand.
GGTGTTGATGATGACGAAGTCCGCCCCGTCCGCCTCCGAGACCAGCGAGTAGCCGTCGAGCGACAGCGTGCCGAGCATCTTCTCGCTGTCCACAAGGTTCTTCGGGCAGCCGAGACTCACGAAGGCGTACGTCCCCTTTGAGATGGTTTCGGCGGAGGTCAGCGGCTCAAACGTAGACGACACGGCAAGATTCTTTTCGATGGAGCGAACGATTTCCAAAACGGCGGGGGATTGTAGCGGCACTTGGACCAATTCAGAGCAAGCAGGCCGACCATTTCGGGGATTTGGTCGTGATCCGGTTCAGCGAGCGGGGGCTGTCCATCCCCCGAGCCAATCGCAGGATCACTCGGAGGACTGACGTCCCCCGCTCGCCATTCTGAACCAGGACCACTCTTTCGCGCCCGCTGTTGGTCAGTACAATCCCGCATCATTTCAGAAAGTTGAGCGTCCATTGTCTGAATCCGTTCCCACGAATGAAGAACTCCACGATGCCGACTCGCTCGGCGAGTCGGTGCCATCGGGCACCACGATTCTGTACGTGCCGCAAGCAAGCTCCTCCGTTTTGCCGTCGAGTCTCACGGCGGAATCCGACAAAAAATCGCCGACACCGGCGGTCGACCAGCCAACAGCGCCGAAGCGAACAACCAAGTCGCACGCCGAAAAGCTGACCGGCAAAACGCTCGGAGTTTATCGCTGCGACACGTTGCTCGGACGCGGGGCGATGGGAGCCGTGTACCTCGCATTCCATCAGCAGCTTGAGCGGCGATGTGCTCTCAAGGTGCTCTCGCCGAAATACGTCGAGACCGATGCCGACTACGTCAACCGGTTTCGCCAAGAGGCGATCGCCGTCGCGAACCTGCATCACCCGAACGTCGTGATGGCCTACGCGGTCGGCAAGCACGACGGTCTGCACTACCTGGAGATGGAATTCGTCGCGGGAAACTCGTTGCAAAAAATTCTCGACACACGGCAGCGGTTCAATGCCGCCGATGCCTTGCGAGTCACGGCCGAAATCGCCGATGGCCTCGCCGCCGCGCACCGCACAGGCCTCATCCATCGCGACGTGAAGCCAGAGAACGTCTTGATGACGAAGGAATCGCACGGACTTGGCCGAGCCAAGATCGGCGACTTCGGACTCGCCAAACGAGTACGCGGACGAGGCGAAAAAGTCTTCGACGGACTCGTCGGCACACCGCACTACATGGCTCCGGAGCTTTTCACTGGCACGACCGCGTCCCCATCGACCGACATGTACGCTCTGGGCGTCTGCTTGTTTCGCATGTTGTCCGGCCGACTTCCCTTCAATGGCAAGACCGTCAAGCAGCTCATGTCACAGTCGATGACGCAGTCGTTTCCGGACGTCCGAGTCGAATGCCCAGAACTGCCCAACGAAGTGGCTCAACTCGTCGATTGGCTCGTTCATCGTGACCCGCAGCAGCGTGCTCGCGACGCGGATGAAGCCCAGCCGCGATTGTTCGCCGCACTCGAACAGATTCGCGACGTGCGGCAACTGCTAACCGAAGCGTTTGATGGCGAGCAGGACATCGCCTGGTCCGCACGCGAAAGCACCGACGAGTTCGATGTCGTCGTGAAACTTCCGCATAATCGCCAACAGCGAGTCGTCATCGCTTCCGTGGACGAGAACGTCCCGTTCCGACAACTGCAAATCTTCTCGATCGGCGGCCCGGCGTCTCCGGACCAATACGAACTCGCGCTGCGCCGCAACGCGGTCCAACCGCACGGCAGCATCGCCGTCCGCGACGTAAACGGTCTGCCGCACTTCGTCATGGTCGAGAATCATTCGCGAGCCAAAGTCGCCTCCGACGAACTCTGCCGCAGCGTCCGCCACATCGCCCGCCACGCCGATGCCGTCGAGGAGTTCTTGACGGGGCGAGACGTGAATTGAGCGGGCGGCAGATTGGCCATCGATGATTGGCGATTGGTCATTGGTTATTGGGTTCGTCCGCTCATTCGATTCATTCGATCTCACTGCACCACGGCGACACGCAGGTCCATGACGTTGGTGTGAGTTGGGCCGGTGAGCAGTAGGCCGTCGGTTTGCTCAAAGAACGGGTACGAGTTGTTGATCGCCAAAAACTCGGTGGGGTCGAGTCCTTTGGCGAGTGCCATTTGACGCAGGCTTTCGTCGACTACCGCTCCGGCCGCGTTGGTCGGTCCGTCTTCGCCGTCGGTGCCGCCGGACAAGATCGCGATACGGTCAAGACCTTCACCCCACAGACGCTGCAACGCGGCGAGCGCGACCTCTTGATTGCGGCCCCCCTTGCGCGGCTGATTGGTCGGCACGAGCTTCACGACTGGCTCGCCACCACTGAGCACGCAGGCCGGTAGCGAGACATCCGCTTGTCCGTCTCGAATGCGACGACACAGTTCCGCCAACTCCCGTCCGACCACTTGCGCTTCCCCCGCGTTGTTCGAGCCGAGCGACTTCACCGCAAAGCCCAGCTCGCGAGCCTTTGCCGCTGCGGCTCGGAAAGCAGTCGCGTTGTTCCCGATGACGATGTTGTGAACGTGTGGCATTGCAGCGGTCCCCTCTCCCTTTGGGAGAGGGTTAGGGTGAGGGACGCAAGCTGCGATTGACTCGGAACGCGAAGATGAAATGTCCTTGGCTGGGGCTTTGAGAATTGGAGAGTTGAATGCCACTCGTCCCTCACCCGGCCTTCGGCCACCCTCTCCCGAGGGGAGAGGGGCCAGTTTGGACCTCGTGTGGCGAAGCGCGGACCAAACAGATTCCGGTATCTGTGGTGGCTGCGCGCCGAATCGCTCCAGAACAACGAGCGCATCCGCCGCCGTACTCGTGTCCTCGACCGTTGGGCCGGAGGCGATCACATCCAGCGGATCGCCGATCACGTCGGAGATAATGAGCGTGATCACGGCTCGCGCTCGCGAGGCGGCTCGCGCGAGGCCGCCCCCTTTGAACAACGACAAGTGTTTGCGAACCGTGTTGAGTTCTTGGATACTCGCGCCGGAACTCATCAAGAATCGAGTGACCGCCAGCTTGTCCGCCAGTGTGATCTCCGGAATCGGAGCTGGAGCCAACGCGCTCCCGCCGCCGGAGATCAACACGAGCACCAAATCGTTTGGAGTCGCGCTGCCCGCGAGTTTCAAAATCTGTTGCGTGCCAAAGACCCCTTCTTGGGTTGGCTCATTGACTCCTGCGGGCCGAGCGGAATGCAGCACGATTCTCCGCAACGGCCAAACGCAATCGGCGGGGACATTCACCCAGCCAGCGACTTTCGCGTCGGTCAGCTCCTCGCCCAACGCGGCTTCCACTGCCGCCGCCATGCCCGCACCCGCCTTGCCGACTCCGAGCACGATGATGTGGCCGAGCGAATTCGTGTCCCAATCGTGTCCGCAGATCGACAACGTGCGGCCGTCGCGATGGATCACGTTGCGAACCAAATGCTCGGACGAGACGGCAGCGACACCTGCTTCCCAAATCGCTTGAGCTTGTTCTCGAAGCATGACGAAACTCGACGACACGAAAACGCCACTGGGCTTGTCCCGGTGGTTCATTGGATTCTGCACTACTTCAGCGGCTGCGATGCCAAATGAGTAGTGCAAAGTCCGTTGAACCACCGGGGCAAGCCCGGTGGCGAAATGATCGGTTCGCGATTACGCGCTCGGACGGAGCCGGCGGTAGAGCGACAGGACTTCGTAGAGGTCGGCAGAGATTTTGATCTCGTCGTCGGCGAAGTCGCTCAGCCAAGTGCGGTCGGATTTGGCAGCTTCGGCCAGCACGTTGATGATCTGTTTCAGTCTGACTCGCTTCATGCGAGGAGCTTCAGTCACTCGATTTTCGGGGTCGTACAGTTTCAGTCGCGGTTCGGTGCTGGCGGCTCGCATCGTGAAAACCTTCCTTGGACGATGATCTGCGATTCACACCGATCGTCTTGATCGGTGCTCTGAGAATCGGCTGGCCGATGGCAACGACTTGAGAACTTCTTGCGACGGCGCAAACTTTTCCGTGCGATGAGTGATTGCTTTGATGAAAGTAGGCTGCCGACCAGAATCGGACTTAAGCCGATCAGGCGGAGGATGGGCACTCTTGCCCGTCCCCGGTTGCCAGCGAACATAGGTCGGGCAAGAGTGCCCATCTTCCGAGGTCAACTCCAGCGGTTCCCGCTGGTCGGCTCGCTCGACTTTGCCTGTGCCATTCGTCACCTTTCCACCCGTTTGACCCAGCTTGCCTGATCGGTTTCTTTTGCGACTCCGCAACACGGCCATCAACATGTCTGGCCGCAGTCAGGATTTGAGTTGGGTTTACCGATGGACCGCAGCATGGACGAGCCGCCCTCAGTTGATCTCGCACGCCTCGCCAAAGAGTTGGGGCATCGCGTGGAGCAAGTGCAGAATGTGGTCGCGCTGTTGGACCTGGGCAACACGATTCCGTTCATCACGCGGTATCGCAAAGAGAAAACGGGCAACCTCGACGAAGAACAACTGCGAACCATCGAGTCTCGTGTCCGCTCGATGCGGCAACTCAAAGAACGAGCCTCGGCAATCCTGCGATTGATCGAAGCGCAGGGCAAGCTGACTCCCGAATTGAAGTCCGAGATCGAAGCGGCCGAGACGCTCAAGCGACTCGAAGACCTCTACCTGCCGTTCAAGCCGAAGCGACAGTCGCGAGCCTCTGCGGCGCGCGAGCGGGGCCTCGAACCACTTGCCGCACTCATCTGGTCTGGCGATCCGGGGCTGACGGACCTGAACGTCGCCGCTGCAGCGTTCGTCAACGCCGAGAAGGAATTGCCCAGCACGGTGGAAGTCCTGCAAGGCGCTGCCGACATCCTGGCGGAGAACATCAGCGAAGAGGCCGCGCTCCGCGAACTGTGCCGACAGCTCGCCTGGAAGACCGGGAAGTTTTCCGGCACGCCGACCAAGGCCGGTTCCGAGAGCGGACACGAGTACCGCGACTACTTCGAATTCAACGAAGCGGCCTCACGCATTCCGCCGCACAGAGTCCTCGCCATCAATCGCGGCGAGAAGTCGGGGGCGCTGCGCATCAAATTTGAATGGGACGACGCGGCCGTGCAGGCAGCGTGCGACGGACACTACGGCTGGGAGTCGCATCCGCATCGTGAGTTTCTCAAAGCCTGTTTGGTCGATGCCGATCAGCGGCTGATTCAACCGAGTCTCGAACGGGAAATCCGGCGCGAGCTGTCCGACAAGGCAGAGGCTCATGCGATCGATGTGTTCGCTCGCAACCTGCGGAGCTTGCTGTTGCAGCCACCGCTGCGAGGCGAGCGAGTACTGGCGATTGATCCCGGTTTTCGCACCGGCTGCAAAATCGCGGTGTTGGATGAGTTCGGAAGTCTCGTCGCGGCAGATGTCGTCTACGTGACCGGCAGCGCCGAGAAACGCGCGACCTGTTCCGCCAAACTGGCCGAGTTGATGCGTCAGCACAATTGCCAAGTCGTCGTGATCGGCAACGGCACCGCCTGCCGCGAGACCGAAGATCTCGTCACCGAGATGATCGCCAAGGAGTTGCCGGAAGCGCGGTACGTGATCGTCAACGAGGCGGGTGCCAGCATCTACTCGACCAGCACGGTTGGTCGCGCCGAATTTCCAACCCTCGACGCGACGGGCCGCGGCACAATCTCGATTGGCCGCCGGCTGCTCGATCCGCTCAGCGAACTCGTGAAGATCGAGCCGCAGCACATCGGCGTCGGCATGTACCAGCACGACGTCAGCAAGAAGGAACTTAAAGAATCGCTCAACCGAGTTGTTGAATCGTGCGTGAACTTCGTCGGCGTGGACTTGAACACGGCCAGCGCCTCGCTGCTGCGGCATGTGTCGGGTTTGAACCAACTCATCGCTCGCCGCGTGGTCGAGTGGCGTGAGCAGAACGGCCGTTTCAACTCGCGACGCCAACTGCTGGAAGTTCCCGGACTCGGCGAAGGGACGTTCACTCAGGCGGCCGGTTTCCTGAAAATCGGCGGCGGCACCGAGCCGCTCGATGGGACGTGGATTCATCCGGAAAGCTACGAAGCCGCCAACAAAGTTCTCGAAAAGCTCAGCCTGAACGCCAGCAGTTTGAGCGAAGCGGAACAAACTCACGAAGAACTGCGGCAACGCATCGAGCAACTTCAGCCCGAGAGCCTCGCCGAAGAATTATCCGTTGGCTTGCCGACGTTGAAAGACATTCTGGAGGCGCTCTCGCGCCCCGGTCGCGACCCGCGCGCCGACCTGCCCGGTCCGGTCTTCAAGCAAGGCATTTTGAATCTGGATGATCTGCAAGAAGGCATGGAACTGACCGGCACCGTTTGTAACGTCGTGGACTTTGGTGCGTTCGTGGATGTCGGCCTCAAGGACAGCGGACTCGTTCACATCAGTCAGTTGTCGGTGAACTACGTGCCGTCGCCACACAGCCTCGTGTCGGTCGGCGATGTCGTGACGGTGTGGGTGCTCGGCGTGGACAAAGAACGCAAACGAGTCAGCTTGACGATGATCAAGCCTGGCACGCCTCGGCAAGTCCGCGGCCCGAAACCTCCGCGCCGTGAGCAGCCTCCGGAGACTAACACCCAAGCTCCACCGCAACGCGCGCGTCGCCCGTTCATCCAACGTCCACCACGACAGCCGGCAGGCACGGTGCAGAATCAGGAGGTTGCCGCCGCGACAGCCACGTTGACTCCGTCCGCTGCGGCGGAACCGAAACGAGACGATCGCCGACAAGACTCCACTGACGATTCTTCCAGACGTCGCAAGGGGAACGCGCCGCCCGTCAAACTCACCGAGGGAATGGTCGAAGGCAAACAGCCGCTGCTTGGCTTCGATCAACTCGCCGCGCTGTGGAAGCAGAATCACGCCAAGTAGGTCAGGCCTTCCAGGCTGACACGCGATCGACGTGGAGCACGTTTTCAACGTGCTCATTGGGAAACTGGCACGTTGAAAACGTGCCCCACGTCGTCACATCGCCGGAATCTGGCTCGACAATCCGCCGCCGGCGGGGACGTAGCAGTGGTTGACATAGTCCATCACCATGCGGTCCGAATTGAATCGCCAGCCAAGCGTGCGGACCGAGCGTTTGACTCGTTTGATCCAGCGTTGCGGCAAGTCGTCGGCGTCCCGTTCGTAGTACATCGGCAGGACTTCGTTCCGCAGCGTGTCGACCAGGCTTTGCCAATCGCGTTCGTCTTGCACGGAGTCGTTGACGTGCGTGCGACCGTTGCCGATCGCGAAGCCGTTGGTGCCGTCGTAGGCCTCCGCCCACCAACCGTCGAGCACCGACAGATTCAGCACGCCGTTGAGCACCACCTTCTGGCCGCTGGTCCCCGACGCTTCGTGCGGTCGGCGCGGGTTGTTGAGCCACACATCGACCCCTTGCACCAAATGCCGGGCGAGGTTGATGTCGTAGTCTTCCAGGAACACGACCTTGCCCTTCAGCTTGGACTGCTGAGTCGCTTGCCAGACTCGTTGCAGGATCGCCTTGCCGTTGTCGTCGCGCGGGTGCGACTTGCCGGCGAAGATGAACTGTACCGGACGTTGCGAGTCGTTGACCAACTCGGCGATGAGTTCAAATTCGCGCAGAATCAAATCGGTCCGCTTGTACGGCGCAAATCGGCGAGCAAAGCCGATCAGAAGCGCCCGCGGATCGAGCACGTCGGCGATCTCTGTGATCTGTTCGTCGGTGGCGTTGTTGCGTCGGGCGTAGGTTTCGAGCCGACGTCGCGAGAAGCCGATGAGCTGATTCTTCAGCGACTGGTGCGTCTCCCACAATTCGCCGGAAGTTGCTTGCTCGAAGCCCGCCCAAACATCAGGCTCGCCCGTGCGGGTGTGCCAGTTGACCGGCAAGACGCGGTCGTAGAGGACTCGCATTTGAGTCGCCAGCCAGGTCGGTACATGCACGCCGTTGGTGATGTGTCCGATCGGAATTTCTTCTTCGCTCTGCCACGGCCACAGGCTGGCCCACATGCGACGGCTAACGACGCCGTGCAGCGACGACACCGCGTTCGCTTTGCGGCTGAGTTTGAATGCCAGCACCGTCATGCAGAAGGCTTCGTGGTGACTCTGCGGATTGACTCGGCCAAGGCCCATCAGCGCGTCGTGGCTCAAACCCAATTGATCGCCCAGAGGCCCCACGTGCTCTTCAACGAGTCCGGTATCGAAGCGGTCATGCCCGGCATCGACCGGCGTGTGCGTCGTGAAACAACAACTCGCGGCCGTTTCGCGAAGCGCGGCATCGAAAGCTAAACCGTCTTCTTGAATCCGAGTCCGAATGATCTCCAGCGGAGCAAACGCGGAGTGCCCTTCATTCATGTGAATCACGCTCGGCTGAATGCCGATCGCAGCCAGCGCCCGTGCGCCGCCGATCCCCAGCATCACTTCTTGCCGGATGCGGATGCGTTGATCGCCGCCATACAGCCGAGCCGTCAGTCGACGATCTTCGTCGGTGTTGTTCGGGATATTCGTGTCGAGCAGATACAGCGGAATCCGGCCAACATCCGCGCGCCACACGCGAGCGAAGATCGACCCCGATCGCGTCTGCACCGAGATCACCACCGGATGGCCGTCCTTGCCGAGCGCCGGTTTCAGCGGCAGCTTGTCCGGATTGATGGACTTGTAGCTCTCCTGCTGCCAGCCATTCGCGTCGAGATGCTGCGAAAAATATCCCTCGCCGTACAACAAGCCCACGCCGACCAGCGGGATGCCCAGGTCCGACGCACTCTTCAAATGATCGCCCGCGAGAATGCCGAGTCCTCCGGAATAAATCGGCATCGACTCGTGCAGCCCGAACTCGGCCGAGAAGTACGCGACGGGACGGTGATTCAGGATGCCGGCGCGCGTTGCGCCCCAGGTGTCCTGCGCGGCCATGTACTCTTGCCAACGACGGTAGGCGTAGTTGATTCGCGAATGCAGACCGAGCTCACGAGCACGATGCTCGAGCTTTTCCGGCGGGTATTCTTCCAGCAGCACGACCGGGTTATGACCGCTGCCGGACCAAAACGGTTGATTGATTGCGCGGAACGATTCGTTGAGTCCCGCTTGCCAACTCCACCACAGGTTGCTGGTCAGTTCCGTGAGTTTTTGATGCAACGACTTCGGTTCGGCCATCTTGCCATCCTTGCCAGGTGAGCACTCTCCAGCCCGATTGGGCGGGCGGAGTATAGCCGTCCGCAAACCGCGGTCGAGTGAGGCCCAATTCGTATCTGCGTTGGCCGCTTGCCTCGCGCGCGACCGCTCGGTCCAATGCCTGCGAGTCCTCTTGCCTGCCACGGAGACCCTCGTCATGCGAAACATCTTTTGCACTCGGATCAGTGTCTTCTGTGTGCTTGCAGCGATCACATCAGCACGCGCCGATGAACCGGCCAACTCGGCGAAATGGCGCGTGTCTCAGCAGTCGGCCCTCCAAGAAGTCACTCGGCTGGAGCCGCAACTCAAGGGGGTCAACAAAGCAATTTGGGAGTTCGCCGAAGTCGGCTTGGAAGAGCGACGCTCGTCCAAGCTGCTGGTCGAAAAACTCAAAGCCGCTGGCTTCGAAGTGCAGACCGGCGTTGCTCACATGCCGACGTCGTTCGTCGCAAGCTACGGTTCTGGCAAGCCGATCATCGGCATCCTCGCCGAGTACGACGCGCTGCCGAATCTCTCGCAGCAAGTGGCTCCCGATCGAGTCACCGTCACTGACGGCGCGCCCGGCCACGGCTGTGGACACAGTGGCTTGGGAACCGCGGCACTCGGAGCCGCTCTGGCTGTCAAAGCCGCGATAGAGAAGCACAAGCTGCCCGGAACAATCCGGCTGTATGGAACGCCGGCCGAAGAGACGCTGATCGGCAAGGTTTACATGCAACTCGACGGGCAATTCAAAGACCTCGACGTCTGCCTGCACTGGCATCCGGCGTCGGTCAACAACGTCTGGGTGATGAGCAGCAAGGCAGCGGTCAGTGTGAAGTTCTCGTTCGCCGGAACCGCCGCCCACGCTTCGGGCAGTCCCAGCAGCGGACGCAGCGCGCTCGACGCTGTCGAACTGATGAACGTCGGCGTGAACTTCATGCGCGAGCACATCAAAGAAGACGCCCGAATTCACTACGTCATCACCGATGGCGGCGGCGCACCCAACGTCGTCCCGGCCAAGGCCGAGTCGTGGTACTACGTCCGAGCCAATTCGCACGAAGACGTCGAGAAATACTTCGCGTGGGTCTGCGACATCGCGGAGGGTGCGGCCAAGATGACTCGCACGAAGGTCAAGCACCAGATCGACACCGACTGTCACGAGATCATCGGCAACCGCCCGCTCGCCGAGTTGCTGCATCGCAATCTCACGGCCGTTGGCGCTCCGAAATTCTCCAACGACGAAAAGACCTTCGCTCGCAAGGTGCAGCAGTCGCTCATCGACGAGTTCGGCTCAAAGTTCCCGCTCGCCATCGACGAGTCGATTCAGCCGCTGAGCTTCGCCGACGAACCGAACAAAGGCTCGACCGACGTCGGCGACATCAGTTGGTTCGTCCCGACCTGCGGCCTGCGAGTCGCCTGTTTCGCTGCCGATTCCCCCGGCCACAGTTGGCAAAACGTCGCCTGCATCGGCTCGACCATCGGCGAAAAAGGGACGATCTCCGCTGCCAAGGTGCTCGCCGTGTCGGCTCTCGACCTGTTGGAGAAACCCGACGTGCTGACTGCCGCACGCGAGGACTTCGCGAAACGGATGGAATCGCGGAAGTACACGTCGCTGATTCCGAAGGGCCAAAACGCACCCCTCAAAATTCGCTAGGCCACGAGATCGGACCCTTTCCCTGAGTCGCATCATGTCGCTTGAACCGCAAGCTCCCAAACCAAAGATTCCCACAAGCGTCATCCTCTTCTCGGGAGCGTATTTGCTTCCCGCGATTGGTGCCGCGGTCTGGACGCGCAACGGCGAGTTTGTGTTTTATTGTGCCGTCATGCTGATCCAGGCGGTGCTGGTGGTCGTGACGCATCGGCGTTGTGCATTCAGTCAGCCCGTGCTGTGGGGCTTGAGTCTGTGGGGACTCGCCCACATGGTCGGTGGACTCGTGCCGGTGCCGGAGTCTTGGCCCACAAATGGTCCCATCCGAGTGGTTTACAGTTGGTGGATCATCCCGGATCGGCTGAAGTACGACCAAGTGGTCCACGCCTTCGGCTTTTACGTCATGACGTGCGTCTGTTGGCAAGGCCTGAGCGCCATCGTTCGCGACCTGCATCCAGCTCGTCACTGGCGACCAACCTTCGGAGCCTTGCTGCTCTGCATCGCGGCCTCAACCGGGTTTGGAGCGCTCAATGAAGTGATCGAATTCGTGGCCACGCTGTTGGTGCCAAAGACTAACGTGGGCGGCTACGTGAATACCGGCTGGGACTTGGTCTCGAATCTCGTCGGAGCAATCGGCGCAGCGATTTGGCTGCGACTGACCTGGAAGCCGCCGACTGCCGATCAAAAACCATCCAACACTTGAAGGACGTCAATGGTCACTCGCATTATTGATTTGACATCACACGACATCCGTTTTCCGACATCGCGAAGTCTCGACGGCTCCGACGCGATGAACCCGGACCCGGATTACTCGGCCGCGTATGTCGTGCTGAAGACCGATCATCCCGCTGGCCTCGAAGGGCACGGCCTGACGTTCACGATCGGACGAGGCAACGACCTGTGCGTGCAAGCGATCGAGGCGATGCGGCACTTGATCGTCGGGCACACGCTCGAAGAATTCACGGCCGACATGGGGCGGTTCTGGCGGCATGTCACCAGCGACAGCCAATTGCGCTGGGTCGGGCCGGAGAAGGGGGTCATCCATCTGGCGACGGCGGCGATCGTCAATGCTGTCTGGGATCTGTGGGCCAAGGTGGCCGGTAAACCGCTGTGGCGATTGCTCTGCGACATGTCGCCAGAAGAGATCGTGCGCTGCATCGACTTCCGATACATCACCGACGCGCTCACGCCCAGCGAAGCCATCGAATTGCTGCGAAAGCGAGAATCCACGAAGACCGACCGCATCGCCGAGATGCAGCGTGACGGCTATCCGAGCTACACGACCTCGGCCGGCTGGCTGGGCTACGACGACGACAAGCTGCGACGATTGTGTCGCGATCTGTCGGCTCGCGGCTGGACACACTTCAAAATCAAAGTTGGCCGAGACCTGCAAGACGACATCCGCCGCTGCCGCATCATCCGCGAAGAGATCGGCTGGGACCGCCGCCTGATGATGGACGCCAACCAAGTTTGGGACGTCAGCCAAGCCATCGCCTGGATGAAACAACTCGCCGAGTTCAAACCGTGGTTCATCGAAGAGCCGACCAGCCCGGATGACGTGCTCGGCCACGCAGCGATCGCGAAGGCGATTGCCCCGATCCAAGTCGCCACTGGCGAGCACTGTCAGAACCGAGTCCTCTTCAAACAATTCCTGCAAGCCGGAGCGATCGGTGTCTGTCAGATTGATAGCTGCCGCATCGGAGGCGTGAACGAAATCCTGTCCGTGCTACTGATGGCCGCGAAGTTCGGCATCCCCGTCTGCCCCCACGCCGGGGGCGTCGGCCTCTGCGAGTACGTACAACACCTCGCCCTGTTCGATTTCATCGCCGTTACCGGATCGCTGGAAAACCGACTCTGCGAATATGCCGACCACCTTCACGAGCACTTCGTCAATCCGCTCGTCATGCAACACGGCCACTACATGCCGCCAACCGCTCCGGGTTACAGCATCACCATGAAACCGGAGTCGCTTGCGGAGTTTGAATTCCCAAATGGGGCGGCGTGGCGGTGAACTGCAAGTCTCACCTGGAGGATGGGCACTCCTGCCCGTCTATTTTTATGATTATTCAGACGGGCAGGAGTGCCCATCCTCCGATGTCGTTCAAGCGTATCCAACGACCTCCGCATGGCAGCCATGTACCGCTATCGTGGCTTGCGAACAACCCGCAACCCGCCATCCAAAGGACTACGCACTCCGATGCCTGGTCGATTCATGACGTGGGTGGCCGCCGAGACATGTCGCTCGACAGCGAGGTCTTCCAAGAAGGCACGCACTTCATCGGGACCAAGTTCAGTCTCCGGCCGGTCGCCGGAAAACTTCTCAAAGCGCTCCCACCACTGCGTGTAAGACTTCTCCGTCTTGACCGCGTAGTGAGCCACTCGCAACACGCGCCGCAGTCGCACCGTCACAGGAGAGCCTCCCTCGGCAGCATTCGCACTGACATCGGGAACGGAAATGCCAACGCGCTGATTCAACCGCAGCCCCACGCTTCTCGCAGAGCGGGAATCGCCAAGTCCTCGCGCTGGTATCCGTATCGCATCAGAAAGCCAATGGCGTCGAGCGACTGCTTGACTTGCCACTCAACTTGCCCGTTCCGCATCAGCGCTTCCAGATAGTCGCAGACATTCGCCGCAGTGACGCTGGCAATCTTGCGTTCGCAGACGCGGAGAACATTCTCCATCCGCACTCCAATCCAATGCGCCTCCTTCGGCTGACGGCACATCGTCGTGGCGTTTTCCTTCGCACGTTCCAAAGGAGTTTTCTGGACGGCTTCAACCTCTCGACCCTTTTTCCTGAGTCACATTCTCCATGTCTGCCACTTTGATCGCCGCCAGATGCAGGGATAACAGAATTAGGCTGCACGCTGTGCTAACGGAGTTAGGCCGCACGCAGCCACCCCTTTCAAGGTCTTTGATAATTGCTACAACCATTTCGATGACAGGGATTTGTCACGAACCGGGAGGGCACAGGGATGTTGCCGAGTGGCGTCTTGGACAAGTTCATTGAGCGGTGTCCGGCGGC